>JALOOL010000138.1 GCA_025454425.1 Hydrococcus sp. Prado102
AAACTTGATTTTATTAGTTCAGTTAGCATAGCTCACAAAGGAAGTAACAAGTTGCTTGCTCAGTCTAGCTGGTAACTTATTAACCCGCAAGTCCCTTATTCGTGAATTCCCTGCAAAACATCATGAATTTGAACAAGCGATAGGGATCAAATCTCTTGCATTTAGTCCTGATAGTCAACACATTGTAAGCCTTACTCTTCTCAGTGCGTATCTGTGGAATCTTGAAGGTGAGTTGGTTTGTGAGCCTTTTGAGAGTACAAACTCAAGCATGTCATCACTTCATTTTAGTGTCGATGGCAAATTTATTATTGGTATTAATGGTGATTTCTCACATGGGATAAATAAAGTTCGCTTGTGGAATTTAAAGGGAAATCTTGTCGATCAAGTTTATATTCGAGAAGTCGATTGGGTAGAATCATTAGCTTTTAGTTCAAACAGTAAGCAAATTGTTTGTGGCGGTTATCGGGGTAAAATGAGAGTCTGGGATTCAGATGGTAATCCTCTAACTCAACTCTTTCAAGAACATGAATATAGAGTAATGAGTGTAGCTTTCAGTCCAGATGGAAATTTAATAGCTAGTGGAGATCAACTAGGAACAATCTATCTACGTAAAAGCAATTGGCAACCTTGGTTAAAAATTTGCTGCAATAGGTTGACATACAACTTCATTTCAGAAAATCCTGAATTTGATATCATAAAAGAAATTTGTCCTAGTTGTTTCGAATATGCATGGAGCAAAACAGATTTGGCACAAATTATATTGCGACAGGCAGGGGATTTATCTCGACAAAATAAAATAGAGATGGCAGCTATTAAGTTGAATCAGGCGCTAGAGATACTTATAGCTTCATGTCGAGAAGTCAAATCGACTAATTCTGCCGTAAGTAAAGGCGGTAGATTTTCAGTGATTTCTTCTACCAAAAAAGAAGAAATTCAGGATGTTATTAAAATATTTCTAAAAGTTACATCTTTTGGCAATCCCGATCTTTATTCACAAAGACAAAAATGGTTTGAAGCATTTACTAGTACAAATAATCTATTTACAACTGAAGAATTAAAAAGCCTTTTTGCTATTGAATTACTCACTCATGAGAGTGATTCAAAAACATGGAGAACTCGAATTTTCAATTTTTTTGGACTTAAGGACTAAAATCCTAAATAAAATCTGGTTTGAACAGGAGTATCACTCTCTGAAATCTAAAAAATAGTAAAACGTAAGTATAAATCATTAGTTTGAGTACTTAGAGAAAGTTTTATTAATGACCAAATTCACCCAAAATTTAGCGATCGCAATCGGCATCAACCAATATCAAAATGGTATCGCCAGCTTGAATACAGCAAAACCCAACTCCGAAGATTTGTTTGAGGCATTACAAGATGGCGTTCGCAATCGAAAAGGTAGGCGCAAAAAGCAGACCTGACCAAAGATAGCGCGATCGCTGTCCTCAAACTTTATCTCTACCTACGTAATAATGTAGAAACCCATTCTAGCGATCGCCAACCTCCCGGACTTTATCCCCTGAACAAGCGCGATCGCGGCGAATACATCTTCAATGAGCCAAACTTTGACCCCAAAACTCTTAGCAAGGCAGACCCCATCAATGAAACCAATAATCCTTATCGGGAACTAAAGCCCTTTTAAGAAGAACACGCACGCTTCATCGGTAGGCAATAACTTACCGAAAGTTTGTATGCGAGGCTTGCTATACCCGCTCGCTCGCTAACAGTTATTTTAGGAGTTTCCGGTTCTAGAAAATCCAGCCCACTCAAAGCGGAACTGATTCCGTATCTTATCCTAATATATCAGTGAAAGTGATAAAAATCTTTGCGGGCGTGCTGAAGCTACTGAATTTTCAGACAGCCCGTGCGATCGCGTTTCGCGCGAGTCTTTAAGAAATGTCAGGAAATCTTGAAATTGAGATAAAATTGATACACCTACTTATTGAGAATAGCTAAAACTTTTGCCTAGTAAGGCTTTAAGTCATTATTTTTCACTCTTGAGAAGCGGCTCGCATGGCTGGTTTAGCCGACGATGTTGCCGCTATGCCAATGGAGATGCACACGGTCGTCAGCGAAAAGGGGTAGCAATCTATCTGGAGGTCAACGGCAAAGACTTCTCATTGCGCGATCGCTGGTGTTGAAACCGCGAATGTTACTATTTGATGAAGTGACTAGCGCTCTCGATCACCGTACCCAAGCGATCATTAGCGAAAGTTTAGATAAGCTACAAGTAACTCGGATCGTTATTGCTCATCGTCTTTCGACCATCCACAACGCCCATCGCATTTACGTACTCCAAGCTGGTCGAATCGTACAACAGGGGACGTTTGAAGAACTGGCTCATCAAGAGGGGTTATTTACTCAGTTAATGGCTCGGCAGGTAGCATGAATCTTAGTCAGTTAGCATTGTCGATCGAGCATTGACCGATCGCCCTTTTCAACAAGATTGGTGTAAAGATGGTGTAATTTAATCTTAAGTTTGCTGAAAGTATTAATGAAAAAGAACTTGTTTGAGGACTGAAAATCCTCGTGTCGGCGGTTCAATTCCGCCTCCTGGCATGACCAAACACTAGATGCAGAGTAGGTTTCAGAGTTTTAGCTTTAGCGGACACTAGGAACGAACTGACATATTGCCATAATCTGACATAAAACTGACATAAAACCTAGCTCAGTTTTTTGACTTTCCAGATCGGCAATCTTTTGTTTGAGCCGTTCGATATAATCTTGCTGACCCCGTTCGCTTTCTCGATTATGCTTATCTTGCTTGGAATGCACTAAATTATTGAAACCCTTGGTTTTAGTGCAAAACAACCTTTTTGGTAGAGCGCTTTCACGCTCGAAGGCAAAGCACTGGAAATGCTGTTTACTCGTAAGGGTAACGAGGGTTCGACTCCCTCTCTCTCCGTATTCCCTCTTTTGAATCTTCGCCACGACTTTTTGAGCCGCGATCGCTGCTTATAAGTATTCTATTCTGGCAATATCTGTGCGGGATGCCAGTGGGCCGCGATCGCTTCTCTATAGCGAATCAAATAGATTCGCGAACATAGCACCGACTAAGTTAAATAAAATAAAACAACGAGTGGTCGATCGAGCAAAAAGCTTGGGATATTTCCGAGTTAGAAGTTTATTTAATAGACCAGTATGACGCAGTGTTTCAATCTCGTCAAAGTTATTATCAACTTATAAAAGAGGCAAGGATTACTTGGCTTTATGGAGAGTTACAACTGAAAAATTTGTTAAGAAGATTTTATTAGTTGACTTAAAACTTTTTAATCTTCCCGATCTAAAAAACTATGATGCCTTTTCACAATTCATTTAGTCTTGCTATAAACGAATATTTGGTTATTTGAGTTTCGTAAAATTATGAGGGTTTCGTTCCAGCGGGAGCGTGTAATAAAAAAGCTATTTAAAATACTTATTGTCTAAGTTTAAATTATTTAACAAAATTTTATTAAAAAAAAATAAAAATTATAATATTCTTATCTAATAAGAATGTTAGCGGTGTTTTTAGCGTCAATAGCCAAAAACGAATATACCTTCCATCGCCTTATTAATTTAAGTTTTGACCTTTTTTGCCATATAAGGTAAAGATTTTGATAAGTGTATGCGACGCAAAAATTTATGAATCTTAGATTTTGGAGAAGTTGATGAGAAAAGTGTTATCTAATATTTCTAGAAGAAAATTTGTTATTGTAGCAGGCTCTACAGCTTTAGGAACAATGTTACTCAAAGGGTGTCAGCCAGCTTCTAACGAGCAAGCGAGTTCGCCAACGCCTGCCCAAACCCCCGCCAGTTCTCCAACTACTCCTGGCGATGAGACAGCAATTTATGAAGCAGCTAAAAAAGAAGGCAAATTTGTTTTATATACCGTCTTTTTTACTCAAGAAATAGTAGATGAAATTGGGAAAGCTTTTAGCGCAAAATACCCAGGCATTGCTTTTGAAGGAACTCGCCAAACTGCCTCGACTCTATTCCAAAAAATTAATCAAGAAATACAGTCTGGGTTAAAAGTAACCGATATGTTTGGCACGACTGATATCAGTCAAATAATGCAACTCAAACAGCAAGGTCAACTGTTACAATACGAACCCTTGGGCAAAGAAAATCTCCTGGAAGCTTATCGCAATCTCGACCCAGAAAATTTTTACCAAACTGGCGCTTTAATTCCCATCGTTATTGCCTATAACACTCAGAAATTTACTGAGGCTAATGTCCCTAAAAGTTGGCAAGAATTGCTCCAAGATAAATATAAAGACCAATTAGCAACGGGAAGCGGTGCGGCTAGCGGACAGGTCGGAACGTGGGCGCTAGCAATGGAACAAAAATATGGATGGGATGAGTATATCGGGCAGTTTAACAAACTCAATCCCAAACTAGGGCGATCGATTAATGATGTAATTCCAGTGTTGGTATCGGGAGAACGAGGACTCGGCATAGCCACCTTGGGACAAACTTTAACGCGCAAAGCACAAGGCGACCCCCTCGACGCAGTTTATCCATCCGATGGAACGGTCGTGGTTGTCGGGCCGATTGGTATTTTAAAAGACGCGCCGCATCCCAATGCTGCCAAACTCTTTATGAATTTCATGATGAGTAAAGAGTATTCAGAACTGATTGCTAAATATTACGAGCAACCGTTGGTAGCCGATATCAAAATTGAAGGCGCTAAAACCGTATCGGAAATGCAAGTAATTACGCCAACGCCAGAAGAAATTCAAAAAGGCATTCCCGAAATCATCAATAAATGGCGCAATACTTTCGGAGCATAGATTGGAACAATTTGCAATTACCAATTCGCAATGCGCAATTACAGAATGACCAGACAAACCAGTATTTCCGCGATCGCAACTACTCCTAAATTCTTAAATCGATGGCTGGGTAAGTATGACTTATCCCCCATCTTCTGGGTGTTTTTTATAGCAATCCTCTTGATACTGATTGGATTGCCGAGTTTTTGGTTGATCTTTAATAGCTTAAAGCAAGCCAATACGGGGATTTTTACGCTGGCAAATTACCTTGAAGTATTTACTAATCCTCGTTTTCGTCAAGCCTTGCTCAACTCGTTAATATTAGCAACGGGATCGGGCACGATCGCAGTTATTATAGGCGTTCCGTTGGCGTGGGCGATCGCGCGAACCAATATGCCCCTCAAAGGGTTGATGCGCGTCCTTTTATTGGTCGCATTTTCCATGCCAACTTTTTTAGGCGGCGTAGCTTGGGTTCTCTTAGCCGCCCCCAGTTCTGGTTGGCTGAATCGGGTTTATATGGGGCTGACGGGTGCCCAAAAAGGACTGTTGGACATCCATACGATGTATGGGGCAATCTTTGTCGTAGGACTCTACAGCTTCCAATACGTGTTTTTGATGGTGAGTTCGGCGCTGGAGTTTATTTCTTCAGAACTTGAGGATGCCGCAGCCGTATTGGGCGCGGGAACGTTTCAAACGACGATGAAGATTACGCTACCCCTGGTCATGCCATCGATTGTTTCGGGGTTTATTCTTTCATTTTTGGAGGCGATCGCGCTTTTTGGTTCTCCTACGATTATTTTAGTGCCCGCCCGTATCAGCATCGTAACGACTGAAATCTGGCAGCAATTTCAATATCCGCCTAATGTCGAACTCGCTTCTGCTTTTGCGATTTGTTTGATCGTTCTGACAGCCTTATTGTTAGGATTTCAACGTCGCCTGCTGGCGAGAAAAGGCTTTACCACGCTGACGGGAAAGGCAGGACGCAAGCGCCCCGTAGACCTGGGGGTTTGGCGCTGGGCGTTGCTAGGATTTTGCGTCTTAATCGCAGTTCTATCGCTAGTTCTTCCCGTTTACGTCTTGTTGCGAACGGCTATTTCGAGTTCTTGGGGTCGCCCTCTCGATGCTTCTAACCTAACCCTGAAATGGTTTGAAGATGTTTTGTTCAAACAATCGTTTACTTCGGGCGCAATATACAACACTCTATTTTATTCGGCAGGAGCGGCTACAATTGCAATGGCGATCGGGATCGTGATTGCCTATATTGTCAATCGCAAAGTCGTAAGATTTCATAGCATTTTGGGCTTTATTCCCATGCTACCTTTGGCAATTCCAGGCATTGTTATCGCCGTCGGACTTTTTGCTGCGTACTCGCGTCCGCCGTTAGTGTTGTATGGAACGGCAGCCTTACTTATCATTGCCTTTACAACTCGATTTTTACCCATTGCTTTTTCCAATTCTGGTAACATCTTCAAAAGCATCAATCCAGAATTAGAACTCGCTGCGCGGAACTTAGGCGCAACCCAAGTCGCAACCGTTCAAAAAGTCGTCGTTCCCTTAGTCAAACGAGGATTGATTAGCGGTTGGTTGTTGGTGTTTATTCTCTCAGTACGCGAACTCAGTTGCGCGATTTTGCTTTATACCAACAGAACTCAAGTCATGTCTACAGCGCTATTCCAACTCGTCACCGAAGGAAGTTACGAACGCCTAGCCGCTTTAGGAATTGTAATGCTTGTTATTGTGTTTGGCGCGATCGCGATCGCCTATAAGTTCCTGGGTAAAGATTTTATGTTGGAAGGCTAAAATCAGTGACCAGTTACCAGTGACCAGTTACCAGTGACTAGGGGGAAAAGGGGAAAGGGTAAGGGGGAAAGGGTAAGGGGGAAAGGAAAACTTTTGAAAAATAATCCAAAATCCAAAATCTAAAATCCAAAATGGTGTAATGTCTAGTATCACGATTGATAACCTAACCAAGTACTTTCAAAATAATCTTGCCGTCAATCACATCAATTTAAAGGTAGCGGACGGCGAAATGATTGCGCTTCTCGGCCCGTCGGGATGCGGGAAAACGACTACATTGCGAATGTTAGCGGGATTTATGTCGCCCGATGACGGACAAATTTTTGTGGGCGATCGCATGGTTTCTTCTGCTAGAAAGACAGTACCGCCGGAAAAGCGCAATATGTCAATGATTTTCCAAAGTTATGCAATCTGGCCGCACAAAACAGTTTTTGAAAACGTGGCATTTGGATTAGAATTGCGTAGCGTCAGTAAAGAACAATTGCGATCGCGGGTACATCGGGCTTTAGAAATCGTCCATTTAGGCAAATTAGCCAATCGCTATCCCTCCGAATTATCCGGCGGACAGCAACAACGGGTGGCATTGGCAAGGGCGATCGTCGTCGAACCGGAAATCTTACTGTTAGACGAACCCCTATCAAACTTGGATGCCAGCTTGCGCGACGAAATGCGCAATGAAGTCAAAAACTTGCACGAACAACTCGGTTTCACGACAGTTTATGTAACTCACGACCAAGGAGAAGCCTTAGTACTTGCCGATCGCATCGTAGTTATGAATCATGGCACGATAGAACAAGTGGGAACGCCAGAAGAAATCTACGAAAGTCCGGCAACGGAATTTGTAGCGCGTTTTATCGGACGCTGTAACGTCCTACCAGGAACCTTACTTCCTTCTGGGCAAGTAGATATCGGCGGCGTATTGATGGCAGCTAAAAACTATGCAGCAGGCGTAGAAAAAGGTCATGAAGTCGCTGCTAGCGTTCGTCCCCACTCGATCGTGATGGATTCAGTAGAATGTTTGCGCGATCGCTCCGAGACGAATTGTTTTACGGCTAAAATCGAGCATCACGACTATTATGGCGAGTTTCGGGACTATACCGTGCGACTGCAAAATAGCGAGATTATTTTAAGCGTCGTCACGCCGCCTCATATCCGTCACGAGATAGGAGACGAAATGTACGTCCAAATTCCGCCAGAAGCTTGTCGGATAGTACCTCGGAGTGCTAGTATTACCGCGCCAGTAGCCGAAGCGATCTTATCAGTTATCAGTGACCAGTGACCAGTTATCAGTTGGCAATCGGTTATTGTAGGGGCGCATGGCGTGCGCCCTTTCTCAGAAGTTCATGGCGTGCGCCCTTTCCCAGAAGCGCATAGCGTGTGCCCAAACATCGACTCAATTCCCAACGAACGACAATTCCGAGAAGGATACAAAAAAGCAGATTTATTTGTTGAATCAACCCAAAATCTAAAATCTAAAATCGGATGACCAATGACAGATAATAAAAGTACAGTATTAGATTTATTAGCTGGAGAAGACGATCGCGTCGCGTTAGCCGCACCAGATAAACCCAGCTTAACTTACAAGCAATTGCGGCAGAACGTTAAAGAATTGGCTGCTAAGTTAAATAGTTTTGGAATTGGAAAAGGCGATCGCGTTTCCATTGCCATTCCCAACAGTCCAGAAATGGTCATTACCTTTTTGGCAACTGTTACCTGCACTACGGCAGCACCGCTCAATCCTAAGTATAAGCAAGAAGAATTTGCTTTTTACTACGAAGATACTAATGCGATCGCGCTAATCGTTCTTGGAGAAGGAATTGAAGCAGCATTAGCCGCTGCAACGCCCAATACAATCGTAATTCGCGCTACGTCAAATCCCGACGGGACGCTATCTTTTGAGAAAATTAGTGGCATAGAACGTCCTCCTCGCGCAGAAGAATTAGCAGAATCAGACGATATCGCCATGATACTGCACACGAGTGGAACTACTAGCCGTCCCAAGCGCGTTCCCATTCGCCATCGAAATTTAGTTGCATCGGCGAGTAACATTACTCGTGCTTACGAACTTTCGTCAGCCGATACTACGCTGTGTCTGATGCCTTTATTTCACATTCACGGATTAGTTGGGTGTTTATTATCTACTTTTGCATCGGGAGGAACGCTAGTTTGTCCCAATGGATTTAATGCGCTGGAGTTTTGGAAGCTAGTAGATGCCTACAAACCAACTTGGTATTCTGCTGCGCCGACGATGCACCAAGCCATTTTAACCCGCGCGTCTCGCAACGAAGCCATTATCAAAGCCAATCCATTTCGTTTTATTCGTTCCAGCAGCGCGCCTTTGCCGCCCGTTATCATCGAACAGATGGAAGCCACTTTAAATGCTCCCGTATTGGAATCTTATAGCATGACGGAAGCGGCTCACTTGATGGCAACCAATCCCCTACCGCCAAAAACCCGCAAACCAGGAACCGTTGGCTATGGTTTCGGCGTGGATGTAGGAATTATGGATGACGAAGGAAACTTGCTGGAAAAAGGACAATTAGGGGAAGTTGTCGTTAAAGGCGCGAACGTTGTAGATGGCTATGAAAACAACCCCGAAGCTAATGCTAAAGCGTTTACTGACGGTTGGTTTCGTACTGGCGACCAAGGAATGTTAGATGATGATGGTTATTTACGCCTAACGGGAAGACTCAAAGAATTAATCAACCGAGGCGGTGAGAAAATTTCTCCCTTGGAAGTCGATGATATTTTGTTACGACATCCCGCCGTCGCAGAAGCGATCGCGTTTGCTGTTCCTCATAAAATGTTAGGCGAAGATATTCATGCCGCGATCGTTGTCAAGGATAAATCCGTCAGCGAACAAGAATTAAAAGCGCATTGTTCGGCATCGCTGGCAGAATTTAAAGTGCCGCGTCAGTTCCATATCTTAGACGAACTACCTAGAGGCGCAACGGGTAAATTGCAGCGCTTGAATATGGCAAAACTGCTGAATTTAACCGGAGACTCTTTCAGTGACCAGTGACCAGTGACCAGTTATCAGTTGAACTACTAAAGTTTTAAATTTTTGAACTTTGAACTTTGAACTTTGAACTGTTGTATGAAAGTTTGTATTGTTGGTGCGGGTGCGATCGGCGGTTACGTAGGAGCAAAATTAGCCCAAACAGGCGCTAAGGTTACTTTAATTGCTAGAGGCGCTCACCTGCAAGCCATTCAGGAAAAAGGATTAATCCTGCGACACGCAGACGGAAGCGAAGATGTAGTAAAAGATGTCGTCGCAACACAAGATATGAACGCAGCAGGCGTACAAGATGTCGTTATCGTGGCATTAAAAGCACAAAGCGTTCCTGCTGTAGCTCCCTCGCTTCCTGTATTGTACGGCGAGGAAACGATGGTTGTAACCGCTCAAAATGGGATTCCTTGGTGGTATTTTCGCAAATTAGAAAGTTCTTATCCAGATTATCGCATTCAATCGGTCGATCCCGATGGGATTGTGGAAGCGAATATTCCCGTCGATCGCGTTATTGGTTGCGTCGTTTATCCTGCCGCAGAAATCGCGGCTCCTGGTATCATTCAACATATCGAGGGCGATCGCTTTACGTTAGGCGAATTGGATGGAAGTAAGAGCGATCGCATCCAAAAATTATCGCAACTATTCAACAGTTCTGGACTCAAATCTCGCGTTCGCAACCAAATCCGCAACGAATTATGGGTCAAATTATGGGGAAATTTAGCTTTTAATCCAATTAGCGCCCTCACTCAAAGCACATTAGAGCAAATTTGTCAATACCCTCTCACGCGAGAACTAGCGCGAAATATGATGGTCGAAGCGCAAACAATTGCCGAAAAATTAGGGGTAGATTTCGGAATTTCCCTAGAAAAGCGCATTGCGGGAGCAGAAGGCGTGGGAGCGCATAAAACCTCGATGTTACAAGATATTGAAGCACATCGTCCCACAGAAGTAGACGCGATCGTCGGTTCTGTCGCAGAATTAGGAAGACTCACCCAAACGCCTACGCCGTATATCGATGCGATTTACGCTAGCGTTAAATTGTTGGAGAAAACTTTAGTAACTAAAACAGATTGAGGTGTTTGATTATTTAACCACAAAGACGCAGAGGACACGCTCTTAAATTCGTCTAATGTTTATTAGAAAACTTTTTGGTATCTCTCTGCGCCTCTGCGCGACGGCACTCAATGAGGCGAAGTAATTCGCCTCCCGTGCCTCCTCTGCGTGAGATCTTAAAAAACAATTGAATATTAACTAACCGTTTTCAAAACAAATCTAATTGTAAAAATTCCTGCCAAAATCCACATCATAATTGTTGTTTCTGCAATTTTTCCTTGAAAAGATTTGATAATGGGATAAGTAATAAATCCAAAAGCTAATCCTTCAGCAATAGAATAGCTTAAAGGCATCATAAAAATCGTTAAAAAAGAAGGAATTGATTCGGCCGGATCGTCCCAACGAATTGCTCTCACGTTTCCTGTCATTAAAACTCCAATAATGAGTAAAGCAGGAACAGTTGCAAAAGCAGGAATAGCCGCAATTAACGGAATAAAAAATGTCGAAATCGTCAATAAAATAGCAATAACAACGGCGGTAAAACCAGTTCTTCCTCCTTCAGAAACACCCGCCGCGGATTCTATATAAGTCGTTACCGTTGATGTTCCGAGTAATGCTCCTATTGTAGTTCCTATTGCATCTGCCATTAATGCTTGATTGGCGCGGGGTAATTCTCCTTTTTCATTGATATAACCTGCTTGCATTCCGACACCAGATAGCGTCCCAATCGTGTCAAAAATATCGACAAATAAAAAAACAAAAGTTACTGCAACGAAATCCCAGAGTTTAGATAAGTTAAATTGAGAAAAACCAACTAAAGCTTGTCCGATAAGATCGCTAGGAAATTGAGGCAATCCGATAATTTGTTCTGGGAAAGGAGAAATCCTAAGAATCCAAGCTAATAATGCGGTTGTCAAAATCCCTAAAATTAAAGCACCTTTAATGCGACGAGCAAAAAATGCCGCAGTAATGAAAATGCCCAATAATGCCATTAAGGTTGAGGGATTTTTGAAGTTACCTAATGTAGTAGTCGTCGCATCGCTTGCAACAATAATTTCCGCGTTAGTAAAGCCAATATACGTAATAAAAAAGCCGATTCCTGCCGTTGTTGCTTGTTTGAGACAATTAGGAATTGCTAAAATTAATTGACGGCGAATATCGGTGAGGGTTAGCGCAATAAAAATTAACCCTTCAATAAAAACTGAGGTGAGTGCTAATCGCCAATCAATCCCCAATCCTTTAACAACAGAAAAGGTAAAAAACGCATTTAATCCCATTCCTGGCGCGAGAACAAAAGGATAATTAGCATTTAATCCCATAATTAAAGTTGCGATCGCGCTTGATATCGCCGTAGCAATAACTAACTCCCTAAATAAATCTTGAGGTTGTTGGAGGAAAATAGCATTAGAAAGTAAAGCAGGATTGATCGCCAAAATATACGCCATCGTCAAAAAGGTGGTAATCCCCGCTAAGATTTCGGTACGAAAATTCGTTTGATTTTCTTGAAAGCGAAAATAACGCGCGATTGCCCTCTGGGCAGCGCCGAAAGCGGCGATCGCATTTGTTAAACTATCAGACATTTCAATGCTTCTGTTCTGATTGTATGAAGATTAATTTTTACCATATAGCAGTTTAAATATCAAAAATGTCAATTAAGATATACTTTTTTTCTGTAGTACGAGCTTCAAGTTTGCACTACAATATTCATAATTTATAACTCATAATTTAAATCTTATTGGTTGGCTTATACTTAATCTTTTAGAGGGTTATTTAAAGTTAAATTGCTATCGAGATTGTAGCTTGTTATCCCCTAATTGGTCGCTGTTTTAACCACCCCAAGTTGTTGTGTCAATATATTCGCGAAAACGAACGATCTGACCTTCTTTGAATTCTATAACGATCGCGTCGTCTGCTCGATTGAGACGACCCGTTGCATCTTCTCGATCTTCCCAATACCATTCCACAGCAGCGCGATCGCCTTCTATAATAATTTGTTTGATTTCAACTTTCACATTTGAATAGGATTTAAAGAAACCCTCCGCCACTTCTCGAATCGCTTTCCTTCCTACCCAACGATTACCAGGGACGATAAATTCTCCATCCTGACTGAATAGAGAAGCAAATGCTTCTGCATCTTCATTAACCCAAGCATCGCCTGCTTGCTTAATAATGGCTCGAATTTCTTCGGATTGCATCGATTCCGCTCGTTGTAAATTGGAATTAGAAATAATAGGTGCTGCTAGCACGGGAGTTTTTATACTAGTTAAGATTATGATAACTCCCAAGATTGCCCCAACTAAGCTCGAAAAAACGCGATTCCCCAACGGGTAGCGCCAGCGATCGCTCATCGTCTCTTATCCTGCTATAAATTTTAGCGCCACGCCATTCATACAGTAGCGTTTTCCGGTAGGTTTGGGCCCGTCGTTAAATACGTGACCGAGATGTCCGCCGCAGCGACGACAATGCACCTCGATTCGGGTCGCCAACAACGATTTATCTATCGATGTCGCAATTGCGCCTTTGATGGGTGCATAAAAACTCGGCCATCCCGTCTTGCTATCAAATTTTGTCTCGGATGAAAATACTGGTAAATCGCACCCCGCACAATCATAAATTCCTTTGCCATATTGCTTATCGAGTAGACTGCTATGCGCTCGTTCGGTTCCCTGTTGGCGCAATACATAAAATTGCTCTGGTGTCAAGAGCTTGCGCCATTGTTCTTCGGTTTTTTTCACTTCAAACTCTTTATCGGAGGTAGCAATTGCTTTTGGCATTTGAGGTAAATTGCGAGATAACCATGTTGTTGCGATCGTTACCGTACCAGCGATTAAAAAATTGCGTTTGTTCATTAAAATACCTAAGAATTAATCTCAATCGTTATTAAATTTCAATAAGCTGAGATTTTACTGAGAAGGAGATAAGAAATTACTCGTATATCAATAAGAAAAAACTAAGGATAAGCTGTTACGCATTTAAATCTTCTCGACACCACAACGATCGTCGAACTCATCAACTATACTTATTGCCTAAATTCAGTAAGTAATTTGAATGCAACATCGCTTAAAAATCTTTTTAAAATTCAACGATTACAGGAGTATGATCGCTGGGTTGAGCAAGTTTTCTCGGTTCTATATCAATTTTACAATCGATCGCTTGTTCGTAAAGTTTAGGAGTAAGATAATGATGGTCGATACGCCATCCGCGATCGCGTTGAAAACCTCCATGTCGATAGTCCCACCAAGTAAACTGTCCGCCTTCACTGTTAAACTTACGAAAGGCATCTTTCAAACCAATTTCTAATACTTCGTGTAAAGCTTGTCTCTCGCGAGGAGAAGCCATAATCTGCTTTTCTTTTCCTTTTGGATTATAAATATCTCTATCTTCTAAAGCAATATTAAAATCTCCACAAACACAAATATCTTCTGTTGTTTGTGCTAGTAGTATTACTAAATATTCTCGCAGCACTTTTAGCCAACGTAACTTATAATCGTATTTCTCGCTATCGAGAGCGGCTCCATTTGGAACGTATAAATTAACAATCCGAATGTTATCAATAACTCCAGTAATTACTCGTTTTTGCGCGTCCAAATCTTCGGCGATCGCATGTCCTAAAATGCTAGCAAATCCCGTCTTAATTTCTGCCAAAGGTTGACGGCTAAAAATAGCTACGCCAT
>JALOOL010000139.1 GCA_025454425.1 Hydrococcus sp. Prado102
AAAAGACTTCCATGAGAGCAGATAAAGGTTTTTTCTTCTGTTAACATTATGTCTTGTAATGGAATTTTATCTAAAAATTCTACATAAATATCTTTAGGGTTCATATTTTCAATTTCAATAGATTGTTTGACTTTTTTATTGCCATAATATGTTGTTGATAATGTTAGAAAAACGCGGTCTAAAATTTTATCAGAAATATTTTTGACATGAACTTTTGAACACGGTCTTTTATCATTAGAGTAAATATTTTCTAATTCAAAAAATATTTCTAGAAAATCATTAAGCTGAATCCATCCATCTGAATGAAATTTTTGCTTTAAGTAATCATTTTGCGACTGAATCAGAATTTCATTAATTCTTCTTTCAAATGGTTTTTTCAACAACTTTACAAGAAAGTCTTTCAAAGGTGAAGGTAAAAATGAAAAATTTATATCCATGATTCAATGATTTAAACACAACTACTCTACTATCTTACATAGTTAAGATAAAATTGTGTCTATTCTTAGCCTTTAAAAGGTTTAAGATACATTTCTAATCGGCAAAGATTAATTATTATAAACTATGAAAATAGGATTTTTGGGAACTGGATTGATGGGACAAGCAATGATACAACGATTGCTATCTGTACGAGTTCCAGTCATTGCTTACAATCGAACTCCCTCGAAATTAGAACCGCTTAAAGAAGCAGGCGCAGAAATTACAAATTCCCCTATCGAAGCGATTCAAGCATCGAATTGTCTAATTTTGATGCTGACAAATGCTGCTGCAATTCGAGAGGTTATTTTATTGGAAGATGCAGCTTCATTATTAGAAAATCGTACTGTTATTCAAATGGGAACGATTTCTCCATCCCAAAGTAAAGACATTCAAAAAGCAGTATTAGAAAATAAAGGAGATTATCTTGAAGCACCCGTTTTAGGTAGCATTCCAGAAGCAAATTCAGGTAAATTATTAGTCATGGTAGGAGGAACCCAGACGCAGTTTGAAAAATGGTCTGGACTGCTACAACATTTTGGCACAGAACCGATGTTAATTGGCGAAGTTGGAACTGCTGCGGCGATGAAATTGGGATTGAATCAATTAATTGCTTCCCTGACCAGTGCATTTGCTCTCAGTCTCAGCTTTGTGGAAAAGCAAGGGGTTGATATCGAGAAATTTATGCAGGTTTTACGCCAAAGTGCTTTGTATGCGCCGACATTTGATAAGAAATTACAGCGTATGCGCGATCGCAATTACGATAATCCCAATTTTCCAACCAAACATTTACTCAAAGATATTGATTTATTTCTCGCACAAGGACAAGAAATTGGAATCGATTCGGTTAGTTTAGAAGGGGTGCGTCAAGTAGTTAGCAAAGCGATAGAATTAGGCTTCTCTGATGAAGATTATTCAGCAATTTTTTCTGCTATAGATTAATTTTATGTAGTGGTAGGTTGGGTTTCGTTCCTCAACCCAACAAAGTTTATTTGGTGTTGAGTTTCACTTCATTCTACCCAACCTACCATTGCTATTTTCTCCTCTCCGTGTCTCTGTGGTTAAAATAAAACCATCTTTTTTATAACTCAATAAGACAATCTCAACGGAATGAACCCCGCTTTTTTAATCAACTTTTGTCCTTCATCGGTTAAAAGAAACTTTGTATAAGTTTCTCCTACTTGTTCGTCTTCTTGTCCGTTTTGGTTAATCACAATAAATAAACGTCGCGACAAAGGATAGTCGCCATTAAAGAAAGCATCGAAATTAATTTGGTTTTGAGATGGCGAACAAGTTTCTGAAGGTTTCCACTCGTTTTTATACAAACTAACTAATTTATTACTAGAATAACGACTCAAAGATAAAGCTTTGACTTCGCAATGATGGATGACTTCTGTCGCCGAAGTAATATAGATTCCGCCTGGATTATTTACATCGCTAATCTTTTTAAAAGCTTGTTTATTATCGTCAACAAAAACAACGCGATCGCCAAATTTTTCCATTCCCAAAACATTATATTGAAAAAAATCTGTCGTTCCGCTTTGAATCGATCGCGCGTAGGGAATAATTTCTAAATCTGTACCGCCTAATTGACTCCAATTGGTGATTTTTCCTCGATAAATGTCTTTGAGTTGTTTAATAGTTAAACCTGTTATATTGAGATTGGGATTAACCGCGATCGCGATTCCATCAATTGCAATAGGAATCTGCTGCAATAAAATCCCTCTTTGAAACGCTGTTTCGTACTCTTTATCTTTAAGCGGTCGCGAAGACTGTACGAAAGAAATTTGTCCGTCTAATAACATTTTTATCCCGCTTCCCGAACCCTGCGGTAATGTCGGATGCTGAGTATAAATTAGTTTAAATTGAGGATGTTCTTTTTTGATTTTATTATCGATTTGTTCGCGAATTGGAGTCCAAGTCGTACTTCCTCCATATTGCCATATTCCATGAGGAAAAGCCTCAATCGATTTAATCGTAGAATTTTGCGGTGTCATTGCTTGGGAAAGAGAAGGAATCATCATTTGAGTTCCTAATCCCAAAGCAAAACTCAAAATACTTGCGAAGATTATTAACTGAATATTTTGCCAAGTTTTTGAAGGGGTTTGTCTGGAGTTTGTACTGAGTTGTTGCCAAGTAATCGGAGTTACAGAACTTCTCAAACAAAGCGTTGGCAACCAAACAGCACCTGGGTAGCGAGATTTAAAAGGTTCGAGACGTTTTTTAGCTTTTTGAACTGAGGCAAATAGGGATTGATTTCTAGTAAATTCTGAGAAGAAGTATTGTAAAAATTCTATGGCAACTTCATCAGGAATAGGTTCTCGCATGACGATACTTTGAGGCAAGTTTAGTTCGGCTAATTGATTGGCTAATCCTAATCCATCGCAGGAATTAAATATGGCTAATTGTAAGCCTTTATCAATCGCTTCCTTGAGAGAATTTTTAAATGCTTCGATGCTCAAACTTTCAGTTTCATTAACTTCTATCCAACCAATTTTTCCATCTGCTTGACTGCTACTGTGTCCGGTGAAGATGAAAATATGATAGCCGCGATCGCTCCACAATTCTTGACATAAGTCTTTTAGAGTAGGATGGAATAAACAAGTGACTTCTGCGCCTTTTTCTTCAAGTTCTTTAATTACTTCTAGATCTGCTTGAGTATTAATTCCATCGCTACGACCAACTACTACTAAAATCCCGATCTTTTTTCTCTTGGGATAATGAAACTCTTTAGAAATTGGTAAATCTTGAGTTTTAGAAAGACTAAAAGCAACTTCTGTATTAGGATAGTATTTTTCTAATAAATCCCATTCTTGCCAAGGAAGGCGACGCAAGTTAATCTCTTGAACGTCTAAAATAAATTGAACTTCTTTTTCTTCCTCTCGATCGAATTGATTGGCTAAAGAAATTAATCCTTCTCGAATCGTTTGCCATGACAAATCTGATGAATTAAGCCATTTATTTAAGTGAGTTTTAACTGTTTGGGTGTATTCAGAATTAGAACCAATTGTAACCGATTTAGGAGTAATACGAAAGATAGATTGTGTTATTAGCGATCGCACGTCTTCTAACTGGCGATAAGCTGTTTGCCATTGAGAAAAAGCTACTTGTAACTCTTCAGGTAAACTTGCGAGAAATCCTTCAATTTCTAATTTTTTGCGATCGCAAGTTAATGTAACTAAATATCCTTGTTCTGAGGTTTGTCTTAGTTTTAAACGAACGACGTGCATAAAGTATTTAACTATTTTTAGATTCTCTATTTTGATATCTATGTCTTAGCTCTTTATGTATATGAGATCTGACTCCTGGAGTGCTTGAATAACCTATTTCTTTTCTAATTGCTCCTATAAAGTTTTTAAAATCATGATAATCTTTGCTATCAGTATTTGAAGCATTAGCTTGTACAAGTGGAATTTTTTCTTTTATTCTCTTCCATTGATGAACTATATTTGGAGAGCCATATATCTCAACTTTATTGTCAAAATCATCTATAAAATTGGTAATTTCTTCTAAAGAGTAAAAACCAGGATTTTTTAAGATTTTTATAGTCAATTCATAATAGTTTTTCATAATGTTAATAGCATCTGTTTGGCGTTCGATTTGACTCTTATAAATAATAGCCCAATTATTAACTATTATAGTTAATATAACTCCAATAAATGCAATCGAAGCAGTAAAAATTGTGGCAAATACTTGATCGTCATTAATCAAAGATTTCACAAAAAATATAATAGCTCCTGCTAGAAATAATAAAGCAATAACTTGCCATGTAATTAAAGACGTTATTATTGTTTGTAAAAAATATTCAAAATGAGGTTTTTCTCTAGACCATTCAACTACAGCATTCCATGCTTTTGATGGTGCTTCTCTTAAAAAAAAGAAAATATTTTTTGAAGACTTATCAATAATTTTAAAATTAATTTTATTAAGATCGACCTCAAAATTCTCTAACGAATTTACAAGTCTTTTTAGCACTTCTGCTTTAGCAAGAGCTAAAACTTGTTTTTTGTTATATCCCAAGCATTGATTTGGGGGTTCCATTTCTGTGATTTCAACATGCCATAGGCGATTTTCAACTTCCTGAATTGTAATGTTGATTGTTTTTTTTAGCGATTGTTGATTTTTAAATAGCTTATCCATAATTAATACTCCATGTTTTTATACCTTAAACTGTTCTTTAATAGATATTTCATCCATAACAATATTAACAGTAAATTTTTCTTCTGCTTGACAAGCGAACTCTAATTGTATCCAATTATCTTCTTGACGAGTTTCAGCTTCTAAACAAGGTCGATTCGATTCATCTAACACGATAAATTTTAATCCTGGTGGTAACTGTTCCATTTCGCCAAATGGATACAGTTGCAGACAAATATCGACTTCTTCTGTATATTTATTCGTCATCTTGACGATTAGAATAAATGAAACGCGATCGCCATTCTTTTCCCAACTAATAACTTTTCCTCGACTGATAATTCTTACTGGCGTAACATTGGATTCATCAACCAAATTATTACTAGCCATCCTAAAAACTCGTCCCTGAGAAGCTAATAATAACTCCAAAGGTTGCCATTCGGGTTGAAAAATTCCTTCTAACCATTGACGCAAATTTACTAGTAACTTCAGACGATGAATCGTTTCAAGGAGAGAATCTAATGACTGAAGTTGCGTAACCGAAATTGGTTCCGGCGGCTGACTAACTTGAGAGGGAGTAATAAATCCTAATAACTCAACTCGATCTAATTCTTCACTCAATCGAACAGCTACATATCCAATGCGATTATCACTCGCTTCTGGTGGAATCGTTATTACTTGTTCTTCTGGTAAAATTGGACGACATTCTAACTTCCCAATATTGGGTAATACTAAATCCGCAATATTAAATATTGCTCTCAATCCAGGATGCCAACAATCGCTTTGAGAAAGATTGCTAGGAATAGAAAGCCATTTTAAATATTGATGAACCCCGCAAACAGCAAGCGTATTGAGATAAACTTGTTTGCCTTTTTGCGGCGTTGCTTGTTCTGCTGCAAATTGCATTGCATAACGATGAGAATTTTTATCGAGTAAAACAGGAATTGGTAGAAATTGTGTGAGATTCATGGCTAGCGATCGCGTATAAATAATTTAAGTTTCAACGTTTAGAATTTTGTTACCGATTTCTTGGAGAAGAGGAAGACATTTCTGCTTCCAATGAGAATAAAGCGTTTGATTGTTGAGATTAAATTCTCGTGAAATCTCAGCAATCGTTTGAGGAGGTTCTTGTAAAAGCAATCGGATTGCTAGTAATTGACAGTTACATCGAGCATCTTTTCTCAGATGACAGTTAGTAAGAATTCGATTGGGATCTTGTTTAATATATTGCTCGATCGCGTTTCCTTGGCGTTGGCGTTTAGTTTCCTGTATTCGAGCAATTTCAAGATCGAGTAAATTAAGAGATAATTTTGGATCGGGAAGCTTATCGATGGGATCGATCGCAATTCCTTCATCATTAATCGTTGGATAAATGCGTTTAGAATCATAGCGATCGTCACTGATATATAAATCGCGAATGCGCCATTTCAAATAAGCATTAATCCACCTCACCAAACTTTCTTGAGTTGAAGACGAATTAGCCTCAAAGCGATCGATATTCTTACTCACCCATTCAAGAGTGCGATTGAATGCTTCTGGATAATCTTGATGAGAAGAAGTATAAATTCCAGGAATTTGTGCGATCGCAATTAACAATCGATTGAGTGCTTTCTGTCGTTCTAAGGTAGCATCCGTATGACGACATACCTCTGCAATTAAGTTACTCAGTTGTTCGTCCATGCGATCGTCCTCAAAAGGCTGCATTTGCAGTCTAATGTTATATCGCTATCTACAAGAAATTTTATGAAATCGATAACCAGAAATAAGCATATTGAAAAGCTCGCGAGCAAGATGCTCGCACTACTCTCCATTCTCTGCGCCTCTGCGCCTCTGCGTGAGATATAAAAACTTATACTCCTAAACGATCGCTCTCCAAACCTACACTATTCCAAGAATGCCTGTTGCCTAAATTCAGCAAGTAATTTGAATATGCGATCGCCTACGCCAATAAAAACTCATCCAAATCTGGTACATTTACCCAACAGCGAAGATCGTTCGATTGATGCGTCAAATCCATCAATAACTGAGAATAAACTCCCTCTCGCAAAGAAGGAAACAAAGATTGTCCTGCATCGATAGATTCAACGAAGCGATCTACTACGCGAATAAACGGCGCTAAACGTCCATCAGCAAACACTTGAGTAAATGCTAGACGCTTGGGAATCTCGACCTCTACAAGCGATTTTCCGGCGGGTGCAGCTAACAATCGAAAGCCATGTACGTAGTCCTTGAGATTGTCGCTACCTAACACTAGCGTACCGCGATCGCCATATACCTCTACCCAATGTCCGCGTCCCTGATACGTCACCGAACTAATCGATAACTGACAAGGCGTACCGTCCGCCAACTCTAACATTAACAAACAAGTATCGTCCGCATCGACGGGTTTTAAAACGTTATTATCATTAGGATCGGGACGTTCTTTAATCGCACAAGTAAGCGTCGCACACAACCGCTTCACCGAACCAAACAACCAGCTAATATAATCAAAAGCATGGGAACCCACTGCACCTAACGCGCCGCCTCCCATATCCTTGCGAGAATACCAATTCCAAGGACGTTCTGGATTAGCGCGACTCGCTACCATCCAATCGATTTTAATCAATCTTATCTGTCCGACATAATTTTGTTGCAAGTATTCTGCTAAAAGTTGCCATGCAGGAACGAAGCGAAATTCAAAATCAGCCGTTGCAATTAAGCCTTTTTCTGCGGCTAAATGGTACAGTTTTTTGGTTTCCTGCGCCGACATATTCATCGGCTTTTCCATTAACAGATGCTTACCCGCCTCCAGTACCATCTTCCCCATTTCGTAGTGCAAAAATGGTGGAGTAGAGATACTAACTGCATCGACTTCGGGTAAAGCGAGAATCTTTTCTAACTGGTTGTATGCGTAAGGAATTTTATGAGAATCCGCGATCGCTTTTGCTTTTCCCAAATCGCGGTTGTGGACGGCTACAATTTCAGTACGCGGATGATGTTGGAATCCTGGGATATGAATCGCTTGTCCGAAACCCGTCCCAACTACTGCTACGCCAATTTTAGATCGATCGTTTAACACGGAATTTACTCTTCAGTTTCTTTAAAATCTACACCAGCATAAAGCTCCTCAAAAGAAATTTCAAAATCAATAGCACTCAAATTAACAATCGAGTTTTTTCCTTCATATTCTGTTAACAACCACTTTCCATCATCGGTTTTAGTATGTTGCATGACATGAAATTGTTTTTGGTCAATCAAAATATACTCTTTCATTTCTGGAATTGACCGATAGTACATGAATTTATCGCCTTGGTCGTAATTTTGAGTAGATTTAGAGAGAACTTCCACGATTAACATGGGATTCATCACCGTAGTAATACCTTTTCCCGTATAAATGGGTTCTCCTTGAATTACCATGACATCGGGATAAGTATACTGACGGTAACGCGATATCCATAAACGAACGTCGCCGATATAAACTCGATAGTTTCTTTTCCTAAATGCTAGCTTGAGGTAAGCTGCCAAATTTCCAGCAATTTCATTGTGATTAATAGTTATTCCAGTTATGGGAACGATTTCTCCATCCCGATATTCATTGAAGTGCCAAGTTCGAGCTAGCTTTTTATGACGAAAATACTCTTTTTCCAAAAGGTTTCGCTCCTAGAGCAGCAGGTTTAAGACAAGGTAAATAGATTAGAAATGAAAGCGAAAGCGATTTCTAAAAAGAAAGCTAGCAAAAAGCTCAAAAAATAAGCGAAATAATATTAGTAAAATCTTTTTCATGCCAGCTAGAGATATTTATCATAATAGAGTTAAAAATGCTCTCATTGCTAATGGATGGACAATTACCCACGATCCTTTAAAACTTGAGATAGGTGCTAAGGATTTATATGTCGATCTTGGTGCTATGAAACTGATAGCTGCCGAAAAAGAAGAATATAAAATCGCAGTTGAAGTCAAAAGTTTTGTCAGTAAATCGGATATTGATGAGTTAGAGAAAGCATTAGGTCAATATATTTTGTATAACGATGTTTTAGCAGATCGCGAACCAGAGCGTATTTTATATTTAGCTGTTCCTCAGAGAATTTTTAAAGATTTGTTTGAAGAGCCAATTGGAAAACTTTTGCTAAAAAATCGCCGTGTTAAACTTATAGTGTTCGATGAACATCAGGATACGATCGCGCAATGGATACAATAAATATAGATAAAATTCGTCAGATCGTGGAAAATATCCTTACTGAATATGCTCAAGTTCCCTATGCCTATGGAGAGATTCAGACTGAAGCGATTTTCGATCGCACCCGCGATCGCTATTTATTAGTAAATGTGGGTTGGGATAATGACCGAAGAATTCATGGGACTATCGTCCATATCGATATTATTGACGGTAAAGTATGGATTCAACGCGATGGTACTGAAGAGGGAATTTCAGAAGATTTAGAAAGAGCAGGAATTTCTAAAAACCTAATCGTCTTGGGTTTTCGTCCCCCAGAAGTTAGGCAATATACTGGATATGCGATCGCCTAAGTCGCTCAATTTCATTCCATAGATTGTAAAAATAAAAAAATAGCGATCGCTTTTAGTTCTGCATATCAAAGCGATCGCTATCCCCACACCACGTAAAAAGATGAGAAAACGAAAATTTTACATCTTGCCTTTTTGCATGACCTCTTGAAGATGCTGACGAATTTCTTGTGCTTGTTTCATATCTTCTTGTTGCAATTTCTGCAAGAGTTCTACACAAGGTTGCGAACCTGCTTGCTGAGCATCTTGGATGTATTCGCTGTAAACTTGGATGGCTTCAGCTTTGTTTTTTAATACTGATAGCAAATCGTACTCTAGATCGCTGATAACATTGTTGCCATTACTAGCCATAATTTTAGCCTCTGCATTCGCTTCATAAGAATTCTGGCTTACTCGCTCCCCAAGACTCATCTACCCAAAAGCGTAAAAATTTCTGAAACTTTTTATACCATTGGAGAACAGAAATACAATTAGCGTAATTAACTTTACAATAAAAAATACTAGTTTCAAAAGCTCGGTTGCTAGTTTTCCAAATTTCCATCGATATTTAATCAAAATGTTTCGTAAATTTTCTTTAGCATCGTTATTATTAACTTTGGGCGGAATTTTGACTTCTGTTGGATTCATCGCTTATGTAACTGGAAAAGCTGCCTTAAATATCGGCGGCTGGTTTTATGGAGTTCCCCTAATTCTTGGCGGTTTGGCGCTTAAATCCTCCGAACTCAAGCCAGTTCCTTACACTCAGCCTACCTCTGAAGCAGTTATCGCCTTACGAGACAAACAGGAAACGCCAATCCAAAAGCAACTTCGCGAAGACGTAACCCGTTATCGCTTCGGTCAAGAGGCACATTTAGATGAATCTTTAAAACGCTTGGGATTGAGTCCTACAGACCCAGAAAGACCTGTTTTGTCTGGATTGCGAGAAACAGCAACCGATGATGCTTATACGTTAATTTTGGAATTTGAATCGCCATTTATCACCTTAGAAAAATGGCAAGAAAAACAAGAAAAGATAGAGAAATTTTTTGGGCCGGGAATTCGATCGCAAATAACCCAACCGCAAGAAGATTGCATAGAACTTGCTCTAATTTCTGTTCCCGAAGCTAAAGTAAGTTAGCCGATTCGTACAGTCGTCTCAACATCGCCATAATTTTATCGCCATAAGTCAAATCTGCCGACCATCTTCCCGACAGTTGAGAGACTTTTGGCGCAATCCCTCGTCTGACGACATGAAAGCGCGGATCGACGATTTCTTGAACTAATGGTTCTAAACTAGCATAGGCTTTTAGATGTTGAATGTGCGATCGCACTCCCAGACGAGGTTCGCTAAACGCTGCTAATTTTTCGCCGCCGACCAGTCCTAAATTGGCAAAGTTATTTGCACGATATTGATTTCTATCAAAACGCAAAAAATGAGTTTCCAGACACATTTGACAAAAAGCAATGTCATAATTAACCCCCTCGATTTTTCCTTCTTCTCGATAGAGTTTAGGTAAGTCGGGAAATTCTTTTAAAGCTTCTTCGTTATTGGCTTTGAGAAACATCATCATTTGAACTTCCGAAGTGTTTCCCATCCCCATAATGCAATCGATTTGTTCGCGATTAATTGTCAGGATCGATCGCAAAATCACTGTTTGACTTAAATTTTCCCAACTCACCGAAAAATTGCGATCGCGCAATTCAATTGCTTTTAGATATACAATCCCTTGATGTTCGATTAAACTCACCTCGCGAGATCCTGTAAGATCGATTCCCAAGCGATCGCATAAATCTATAGGAATATAAGCATTTCCATTGATTAAAATTCCTGTTTCTGGATAGATTTGATGGTTGAGTTCGATTGCAATACTCGAATAATTATCGGAAGATTCAACCGAAGAAACTTCGCGACTCCAAGCCATTAATCCATCAGCTAATCCGCTAGCTATTTTGGAGAAAAGATCGCTATTAGAATGACTCAAACAAACGATTTTAATTACCAGAGAAGGAATGTTAACCTGACGACAAAAAGCTAAACTTCCCATTTTCGTAATAGTATCGGGTTTGCTTCCCTGACTATTAAGTTCGGGAAAACTGCGAACTAATAATAATAATAATAGTTCGGCGTGTCTTTTGCGTTCGAGATTGTTGGGAATATAAAAAACAGTCGTTTCTTGAGAGTTGCTATTATTATTAATCGCTAAAGCGATATCGTCAGGAAGAGAGCGAGCGTTAATCCATCGAATAGAATCGGATAAATTTAAATTGTCAGGGATGAGAATAACTTCGCAATGACGCGATCGCAACTCTGCAATGACGCGATCGCGCAACAATACTAATTGTCGCTGAATCTCTGAAACTTTTTCAACCTGACTCGTCCCAAGAAAAATTCTACCCATAATGCGGGATAATAATGCGTCCTTGCCATAGTCATGTCTGAGTCGATCGCTCTAAAGTTCCCGAAAATTTAACAAAACCCTCAAAATGGCATTTTACTCGACACGACTCTATAAATTCTAACTAATGAGATCTAAATCACTCGAAAAAAGCGAGCGCGATCGCAGCTATTTTAGATAAAAGTATTCAAGACGATTGAGTATTTATATTCTCTTTATAAAAATTAGTTTTATTATCAGTAATTCTACGAATATTTATCCTAATTTGTTATCTTAAAAATCCAGTAAATTTACTGAAGAATTTGACAATTTTTTTGGGCACAATCGTAATGTAAAAGCTCGATCGAAGATATAAAAAAATGAAAAATTTAGCATTAGGTACATTAGTTGTTGGATTTCTCATAGGAGCAAGTAGCGCTCAAGCTGCTACTCTGGAATTTACAGATTTTATTGAGATGCAAAATACTGATTGGGGTGATGAGCAACCCTTGACGCTTGAAGTTTCCAGATTTAATAGTCGTTTGGGCACGCTGCGCTCAGTTTTTGTCGAGGTGAGTAGCGATGCGATTGGCACCTATACCCTCTCAGCAACAGGTAGAAGTAACATCAGATATGGTTTGACTGCGGATGATGTCGGTGCGTCTGTTACGATTACTGGGCCATCTAACTCTATAGAACTCAACCCCACACCTAATAAAGATATCGGCTCTGGTACTCTTCTCGGCTCTGCTACTCCTCGGCTCAGAGGCTCTACAACCATAAACATTTCGGGAAGCGACACTAAAAGCGCTTTTATTGATTCCCAATTTTTCAATCTATTCACTGGGGCTGGGAATGTCGTATTTGAGGCTTTTGCTGGAAGCAATATTGTTGTTAGCAAACAAGGTTCGCCTTTCAATGAAGTTGCTAACATCCAAGCAGATGCTCGCCTTAGAGTCGTCTATGAATATGATGCCCCTCCTCCTCCACCTACTGAAATTCCCGAACCAGGAACTCTTGCCGGCTTACTAGCGTTTGGTAGCTTAGGATTAGCAGCTAATCGCCGTCGAGCGAGTTAGTAATAAGCTTATGCTTAAGTAATTTGTCTATTTTGACTTCAGCAAAAGTTAATCTTTCTACTTCTTCCCTAGCTAAAATTTGCAATTATAGTTTTTAACATTCATTTTGAAGCGATCGCGTCGGCGATCGCTTTAAGTTTTTGGACATCAGTAGAATAGATAAAGATCGCTCCTTGGAAGCTCGATCGCGATCGCACAATAGATATAGACTATTTAGCCTAAACTGTTACTCTCAAAAAGGCAATCGCACTTCACAACCCAAAAAACAATGCCTGTTATTGATGTCGAACACCTAAGTAAAATCTATCCGGTTGCTATCAAACAACCTGGAATTCAAGGAACTCTAACCCATTTTTTCCGCCGTACCTACCGACAAATCAAAGCAGTACAAGATATCTCTTTCCAAATAGAAGCTGGCGAGATGGTAGGTTTTTTAGGGCCTAACGGGGCTGGAAAAACCACAACCTTAAAAATGCTAACCGGACTCATTCACCCCTCTAGCGGGCGTGTAGACGTGTCTGGTTACTATCCCTTTCGCCGACAACCCCCGTTTTTAGAAAAGATTAGCTTAGTCATGGGGCAAAAGCAGCAGTTACTTTGGGATTTACCTGCCCTCGATTCGCTGAGAATTAATGCTGCCGTCTATAAAATCCCCGAAAAAATTTTTGAGAAACGATTGCAAGAACTCAGCGAGATGCTTTCTCTGCAAGAAAAACTGACTCAACCCGTGCGAAAGCTGTCTCTCGGCGAACGGATGAAAGCAGAATTGTTAGCCGCTCTTCTCCACCATCCTCAAGTCTTATTTCTTGACGAACCGACGCTAGGATTAGACGTAAACGCACAGGCGGCCGTCCGCGAATTTTTAAAAGAATACAACCAACGCTATCAAGCAACAATTCTGCTAACCAGTCACTACATGGCAGATATTACCGCTTTGTGCAAGCGAGTTATTCTCATTCATCAAGGACAGTTAATGTACGATGGGAGTTTAGATGAACTCCTAGAACGTTTTGCGCCCTGTCGAGAAGTGAGGGTTGAATTGGCAAATGCTTTACCAGCAGAAAAATTAGCTCATTACGGCGAAATTCAAGCCGTAGAAGGTCAGGAAGTTCGTTTTTTTGTACCCAGAGAAAAGTTAACAACTACAATCGCTCAAATTCTTGCCCAATTAGATGTATTAGATTTAAGTGTCACTGAGCCTCCCATTGAAGATGTAATCGGTCGTCTTTTTCAAACTGGATCGGTTTCTTGATATTCAATTAAAGTTACTATTGCCAAAGTAATTTCTATCATTAGTTTTGGGAAAAATAATCTTTCCAATCGGTAATCGGTGCAATAAGTTTAATGGGGAGTCTTCCCGCCGCATCGGAACTGACCACGACAGCAGGGCGTGTTTTTTTTTATTTCACTTCCTATAGTTGGATCGAAGTTGACCATCCAAATTTCACCTCTATTTGTGGATCGTAGATTATCTTCATAAAAATTTAGCGGTTGATATTAAATGATTCCTCGGAATTCAAATTTAGACAAGGAGAAATATCTACTTCTTGAATGCCCGATCGCGATTGTATTTTACTCATAAATTTCGTGCGAGGACAACGCGATGACGAACAAGTTTTTGCGATCGCAGTTCCTCGATCTCCAATCAATTCTAAGGTAAACATCGAATAGCCGTCGCCTGGGGCAAAGCTTCCATGAAAGACGTTATTATCTT
>JALOOL010000462.1 GCA_025454425.1 Hydrococcus sp. Prado102
CAACAATTAGCTACTCAACTTAGTAGTATTTTGGAGTATTTTGAACAGCTTAGCGAGCTAGACACGACAGATGTCCCGCCAACGACTAGAGCAATTGAAATCAGCAACGTCATTCGTGCAGATAAGACAATTCCTTATTCTAATCGAGACGAACTGCTCAAAGAAGCACCCGAACCAGAAGATGATTTCTTTCGAGTTCCGCAAATTCTTAGCAGTGATGAAGCGTAAATAAATATTAATAAGATCGCTTGTTTAAATTTTGGCAAGTTTTTAAGTAAGCTAAAACGTATATTGTATGCGTTTTAGCTTTTTCAATTTTTTACTTAAATGAACAAAATCTTTAAAGTGAAAGGCTTTGCCGTTGCACCCAGCGCGATCGCGATTATTGGATGTAGTAGTTTATTATTACCGATTTTTTCTAGCGTATTTGAGGGCGCGATCGCGATATCCGAGCCGTCTTCTAATACAACGGAAATCGAGAGACAAGAAAATCAAAAACTCGATTTCAGACTGTTAGTTAAAGCACTAGGAAATTTATTCTGAAATAGAAGGGGTATTAGACACTACAAGAAGGAGACATTAGCATTCAAGAAAAGATCGAGCGCCGTATTGAAAATCCTATAATTAGCAACGATACGTTTCGTTTTTCTCCTTCTCCACAAATGAAAAAGGTAGAATCAATCGATATTAGTCCTTTTTAGAGCGATTTAAAAGGAAGCAAATGCCAATCCCCAATCTTGTTAAAATAGACTGTGTTCTGGACTAAGGGAAATATTTAGCCGTGACTTCTGTAACGCCTTCTTCTGTAACCGGACAAACGGTAGAACTTGCACCCAGCTATAAAATTCCGTTGGTGCTGATTTTAGTTGCTATTCCGATCGCGTGGTTGCAACTTTGGGTAAGTTTAGCCATTTCTGTGTTTGGTTTGTTTTTGATGATTCAGACCGTGACTATTCGATTACAATTTACGGAAACGGCTCTCGATGTCTATCGTTCGGGAAAATTAATTCGCAACTTTCCCTATGCCGATTGGCTAAATTGGCGTATTTTCTGGAATCCGGTTCCTATTTTGTTTTATTTTAGAGAAGTCAAAAGCATTCACTTTTTGCCAATTATTTTCGATGCGAAAACCCTAAAGGCTTGTCTTGAGAAACATTATCCGCTCGTAAAATAGATAAATAAGCACAGTAAAAACTCTATTTTGTACGGACTATTTAGGATTAACTTAATTAATGAATTCAGAAGAAAATCCCAATAAAAAGCCAGATTTAATTACTGGAGAAGATAACGATTTGTCAGAGTCTTCAGTTGAAGATTTATGGGAAAGCGATCGCCCAGAAGTTATATCGATCTCGCCAAAATCTGAAACTTCGGATGCTTCTGAAGTAGCACTGGTAGAGCAACTTATAGAAGAAATAGAACAAGAAACAGTTGCGCCATCCATAAACCCCACTCAACCAAAAGCAGAAGAAATAGATCGACAAGTTTCTCAATTAGAACGACAAAAGCAAACGCTAGAAGCAGAAATTAGAGAATTACAAATCCAAAAAGAACGGATGCTTTCCGAACAACTTGCCGAAGTCCAAGAAACATTAGGACGAATGGTAAAAGAAGGTATTAAAGAATTAGAAAGTCGCAAACAAGCGCTAGAAGTTTCTATAGAACAACTCGAACGCCGAAGAGATCGCATTCGCGAAGAAATGCGTACTAGTTTTGCTGGCGTGTCTCAAGAATTGGCAATTCGGGTACAAGGATTTAAAGATTATTTAGTCGGTAGCTTACAAGATTTAGCAGCAACAGCAGAACAGTTAGAATTACCCGCGTTTGAAAAAGAGGAAAAACCCAGAGAATCAATTAGAGAAATAATTAGAGAAAAAAGTAGACCCGAACAACCCAACGAAGCACCCAAACCGCAATTTATCCAGCAAAGATATCAAGACCAAGCTAAAGAAATTCAAAGAATTCTCGACCAATATCGGACTCGTCCCGACTATTACGGTCCTGCTTGGCAACTGCGACGTACTTTTGAACCAATACACGCCGAACGAGTACAAAACTGGTTTTTTTCCCAAGGCGGACGAGGCACTATTCGTACTATGGGAAGTCGCTTACAAAATATTTTAATTGCATCGGCAGTCATGTCAGTATTGCATAAAATTTATGGCGATCGCTGTCGGACTTTAGTACTCGCCAATACTCCCGAACGCCTCGGAGAGTGGCGTAGGGGATTGCAAGACTGTTTGGGTATCTCTCGCAGCGATTTTGGGCCAGAACGCGGCGTAACCTTATTTGAGTCCCCAGAGGCATTAATCCAAAAAGCGGATCGCTTGGTAGATAATAAGCAATTGCCTCTCGTTATTATTGATGAAACTGAAAATGAAGTGAACCTTTCTCTTCTACAATTTCCTTTATGGCTTGCTTTTGCTAGCGATCCTCAACAAATGTCGAGTTATATGTATTAATTGGGATTGGTGATTGGTGATTGGAAACAAAAAATAATAAAAAATAGGGCGCACGCCATGCGCCCCTACGGGAATTTAAATGACTAAAATAATTGTTAGCGGAATAATTGTAATTGTTGCTTATTTATTGGGTTCGATTCCGACTGGATATTTAGCTGGTCGCTACTTCAAAGGAATTGATATCAGAGAATATGGTTCTGGATCGACAGGTGCGACAAATGTTTTGAGAACGTTAGGAAAAGGAATTGCGATCGCAGTATTGTTAATCGATTTACTTAAAGGCGCGATCGCAGTAGCTTTGGTAGATCTCATTTATACAGTTTTTCCAACAGAAATTGTTCCCATTTCTTGGCAACCTTGGTTGATAATTACAGCAGGTTTAGCAGCGTTATTAGGACATAGTAAATCGATTTTTCTTAACTTTACTGGAGGGAAATCGGTTGCTACTAGTTTAGGCGTTTTATTAGTGATGAATCCTTTTGTTGCTTTGGGAACTTTGGGGAGTTTTTTAATCATTCTAGCAATATCGCGGATTGTTTCTTTGAGTTCTATTAGTGGCGCGATCGCAGTTAATCTTTTGATGATTTTTCTCAAGCAACCCATTCCTTACATTTTGTTTGCTGCTTTAGCAGGAATTTATGTAATCGTTCGTCACAGCAGTAATATTAGTCGTATACTGGCAGGAACCGAACCTAAAATCGGGCAAAAATTACCAGAGACAGAAACTTAATTTTAGTTAAATCATAAGCAAAACACTGCAATTTTAAGAAGGCGATGAATCAAAATAATGCCTTTAATAAATTTCCTCAACTGGAAACAGAAAACTTGATTTTGAGAGAAACAAAATTATCTGATGCACCAGCAATTTTTGAAGTTTTTACAGATAAGGATGTTCTAAAATATCACAATATTGAAATTGCCACTAGTATCAAGGAAATTGAGTTTAATTAGGTTTTTCTGAGGAAGGAATTTTGAGAGAATATGGATTTTGGAAAGGGCAATTTCACGATTTAAAAATATATTCTCTTTTGAAAAAAGATTATATAAACACAAAAAATTTTTAGCAAACGATTTTGTAGGGGCGAACGGCGTTCGCCCTTACAACATATTTTAATAGGATTGTCTAATTGGATTTGGTATCATAACCGATTTAAAGACGAATCAGCGTTACGGCAATTTTGCCAGAAAAACAAACATCAACATCAGTCCCAGCAGCGCGATCGCGTTTCGCATATTCTCCCTCATAATGAAACAAATCTCCGTCAATGCGATATTTGACGGGTAAAGGTTGCGTACTTGGAGAACAAAAGACAATTTCAGGTTCGGGGGAATTGGGTTCTACATGAGGCAAATTAACATTCCAGAAACTTTCGGGAGGAAGAGGACGATTGAATAAGATTTCCAAGACTTTTGCCGTCCAAACCGAAGCAAGTTCCCAATCGATAACGAGGGGTCTTCTAATCCAATGAGACACCGCAATTCCTGGGATACTATGA
>JALOOL010000463.1 GCA_025454425.1 Hydrococcus sp. Prado102
GGTGTAATTTAGGAATAGGAGTTTTAACTAGTTGAGCGACAGAGATAATACCTGAATGTAATAACAGTCCGCAGTAGCGATCGCCGACGCTAGGAATACGCGCTAAATCTGCTAAAGCTACCCACTTGTTGACGTGGTGAATGTGAAGCTGTAATTTACCTGCTAATAATTGTTTCGCAGCAGGCGTACTAGCTGTGCGAAGTAACTGTTCTGTTGTCTCAATCCCACAAGCTTTTAGTTGCGCTTGTTGCTGTTGGCTTATGCCAGGTAGTTGCTCGATCGCCCAATAATGAGGCTGCATGGCTGCACAAATTTAAGCACTGAGGATTTCCCATTTTACACTTTTTTAACCTCACTTCGTTCGGAAGGCAGAGGGCAGAAGGCAGAAGGAGGGAGAAGTAATTCAGGGAAGAAGGAATAAGAATTTAGAAAGGCAGAAGGTTAGAATGTGGGTTTAAGTCCAAGAGTATAGTTTTTGACTTACTGGAGGGGAATTGGTGTACAGACGCGATATATCGCGTCTGTACTAAATCTCATAGCTGCCTTGCCCCGTAGGGGTTTTAATATCGATTATTTAATATTGATAATTTCAACGGGTTCGATCGCGTCTGCAACTTTGAATCCAAATACGCTCGAATAAAAATAAAATTCCCCATCTAATGCGCGTTTGATATTTTCAGCGCGACGGAAGCCGTGTTGTTCGCCTTCAAAGGGAACGTAAGCAACGGGTAAACCTTTCTGTTTAATCGCTTCGACCATCATTTCTGCTTGATTGGGAGGAACGACTTTATCCTCTAATCCTTGAAAAAAGATAATGGGACAGGCAAGACGTTCGGTAAAATGGATGGGCGATCGCGCTTCATAAATAGCTTTTTCTTGAGGATATTTACCCACCAAGCGATCGAGATAGCGAGATTCAAATTTATGAGTATCTCTTGCCAATATTTCTAAATCGCTAACGCCATAATAACTGGCTCCTGCTTTAAAGATATCTTTAAAAGTTAGTGCGGCTAGCGTTGTATATCCTCCCGCACTTCCGCCAGATATTGCCAAGCGATTTCCATCTGCTTTTCCTTGTCGGACGAGATATTTCGCTGCATTGCAACAGTCGTCAACATCGACAATTCCCCAATTTTTATCCAAGCGTTGACGGTACTCTCGACCGTAACCCGTACTTCCCCCATAATTGACATCGAGATAGCCAATTCCGCGACTCGTCCAGTATTGCACCCTCAAGCTGAAACTCGCAGATGCAGCAGCAGTCGGGCCGCCATGACTTTTTACCAAAAGAGGTGGTAATTCTCCCTCTGGTGCAATGTAATCCTTATTTTTGGGGGGATAATACCAAGCGTAAGCAGTCAATCCGTTTTCGGTTGGAAACGCGATCGCTTCTGGGATAGATAGATATCCTAGATCGATATCTAATTCGCTAGAACGTTTTAAAATTTCGATTCGTTGCGTATCTAAATTTAAAAGGATCGCTGCTGTTTGTTCGGTTGGCGAACCGCCGATAAAAGCAATTTTATTTCCTTGAATTTGAAGCGAAGAAAAATTGTTGTAAGGCGTGTCGATGGGTTGCAGTTGTTTGCTATTGAGATCCAAACTAGCTAAATACCAACTGCCATTTTGAGTATAAGTACAGATAAGACGGGATGGGGACGCAAATCCATAGTTAGACAATCCAAACACCCAATGAGGATAAGCAAATTCTGCCTCCATCTCGTAAAGAGATTCGATCGCCCCATCTAGATCGTAGCGGTAGAGATTCCACCAACCATTGCAATCGCTCGAAAAATATAACTTCCCATCAGGCGACCATCGCGGTTCGCAGATCGATTCTTCGGTTTCTCCAATACATTTAGCTTCGCCAAGGGAACCATCAGCATTAACTGTCGCAATCCACAACTGCGATTCGTCCCAAGGCATATTTGGATGATTCCAACTTATCCAAGCTAAATGTGTACCATTGGTACACAAACGAGGCGACGAATAGAAATCGCTTCCAGAAACTAATACTTGTACTTCTCCCGTATCTAAATCGATACTAACGATAGTATTTTCCGGTTCGCCTTCTTGTGAATGGTCTTCGCAGACGCAAATCAAACGATTTCGTGGCGAATCAAGCGTTAAATCTGCGTAGCGCCGTTTTGATTCTGGCGTTAACGGTTGCGGTTGGGATTGCGTTTGTTTATAAATTCGTTGGTCGGCAAAATTAGAAAAATATATCGTTCCATTTTCAATTAAAAAAGAACCGCCGCCGTATTCGTGAACGCGGGTACGCACGTTAAAAGGTGGAGGGGTAATATCTGCGACCTCTCCATTAGGAGTGCGTCTAACTAATACATTTCTTCCGCCTTCCGTCGGTCGTCCTTCCAACCAATAGATATCCTCGCCTTTCATAGCAACGCCTCCGAGTCCAACCGTCCCAGCAATGATGAGGTCTGAAGTTATCGGCGATTTCCAGGAACCGTAAGGCGCGATCGCGGGTTGAGTCATAAGAAGTTATAAAAATCAAAGGATTTTTGTCTTTCAATATTCTTCTATATCTTTAAGACGCATGGCTCGATTGCTTAAGATTTTTTGATTAACTGATTTTCACTCACAATAAAAACCAGCGATCGCGATCGCTGGTCGTTGTGTAATAAATTTTTGTTGTTGCTCTGTAGAGGAAATCTAAGCTGCGCGTTCCCAATTCGCCAGTTCTTAAGACCTCATCTATAAAAATTGTAACAGAAGATACCCCCTACTGTAAAAAAAGATTAATTTTTCGATCTTATTCATGAGTCATTAGATATAGTTTTACTTTATGTGGGTATCCCCAAAGTATAGTTTCGTGCTTGTAGATAACCATCCCTGGTTTAGCACCTTTAGGTTTATAGACGTATTTAGGTTTGGTGTAGACGACGGGAACGCGATCGCTTAAGCGCGCCTGACTGAAATAAGCAGCAAAATCGGCAGCAAACTGTAAATCGGCTTCGTCGGGAACCGATCCGGGTTCTAAACGTAACAGAATGTGAGATCCTGCAATTTCTTGACCGTGCAACCAGATGTCATAATCTCCCGCCGTGCGGAAAGTGAGGAGATCGTTTTGTCGGTTATTTCTGCCAACCCACAATTGAAAGCCAGACGGAGTTTTATATCGTAGGGGTTCGGAGTCGCTATCCGTACTGCGCGCGCGCTGTTGAGGCGTTTCTAAATAATTCTGTGCGATCAGTTCCTCGCGAATTTCTTCTAAAGTACGTAAATCTTCTGGATTAGTATAACCGTCGAGTTGTTTTAAACTGGCTTCTACTTGTTCTAAATACTCAATTTCGGAACGAACTTCTTGTAATAAAGGTTCTACAGCACCTTTGGCGCGTTTGAGTTTTTGATGTTGCTTGTAGAAAGCTTGGGCATTTTGTACCCCATTTTTTTCTGGATTAAGATTAATTTTGATGGGTTTTCCCGTCTCAAAATCTTCAAGTGCGATCGCAACCGTCCCTGGTTTCCACTGATGCAGATTTGCCATGAGTAAATCCGCTTGTTGGCGATAAGTATCGGCTTCCTTCGATTGTTGCAAGCGTTGTTGAAAAGTATCGGCTTTGAGGCGCAATTTTTGCAATAAATTAGCGATCTTCTGCGACAGTTGATGGTGTAACTGTTGAAACGTTTCTCGTTCGAGTTGAGCCGTATAATAGCTATTGAGAAGGGTTTGAACGTTTTCGACGCTTTGTATGATGCCCCATCCCAAAACCGTATAACCCTCTTTTGTCCATCCAGGTTTAAAGTCATGCTTCTCTAACATTTGCAACCATTCTTGCCAGCACCCAAATAGCTTTTGCCAATCGGTATCGCTTAAAGTTTCTGTCGTTTGTTCGGGTTCTAAATTAGCTGCCTGGATGAGAGAACGAGCAACAGTGGGACTCAAACCGCGATAGCTGTTGAGCAATTGACGTTG
>JALOOL010000464.1 GCA_025454425.1 Hydrococcus sp. Prado102
AAACAAGTAAGGGATGGACGGGGATAAATCCCCTTTGTTCGCTCGACGACCAGCCGTTAAAACGGACTGGCTAACTCTCGCTCACCGTTTTTTTGTTTGCCGAGTCATACTATGTCAGCGGTGTAGAATGCCAAATCGGTCATACAACTGTTGCTATTTGGGAGAAGGATATGGCGGTGGTGCTAGAACAGCATGATGTCACTTCTTGGGTGCAAAAAGCCTTAACTGGAATAGTAATCTGCATTCCCTTACATGGTGAGAAACTTATCCAAAAATGGAAGACAGAAGTTACAAATTACCCAGATGTGCTTGCACGAGCTACGGTTGAAAAGTATCTCCAGTTTTTTTCAATTTGGGGTTTACCAGCAGATTATTTCATCGCGAGAGATGCAACGCTTTTTAAATATCAAATGTTGGTTGAAGCAGCGCAGAATATCTTAGGAGTTCTAGCTGGACTAAATCTGCTTATCGAGCCAAAGCTAGCCAAATCTGTGTTAGCACAACAACACTGATAACTGATTACTGAATTATGGCATTTGTTCGATAATCAATTCTCTTCGTCCATCAGGGGCTGCCGGACGAATATAACCGGGGTTTTCTAGAAGAGAAGTATCGAAGGGATTGGGTAAATCTCTCGTTCTCATTCTTGGTAGAGAGGATTGTTGTTGCAGGGCATCTTTATAGATTTCATGAAGTAACTCGGCATCCCTAGCGATTTGGTTTTCTGGAAAAGCAGCCGGAACCTTAAAAGGATAGATACCAAGTTGAGTGTTGAGTTGATCTAAAATACCAGTGCTTTCGTAAAAAGAGTTCATATTATGGAAAAAAGCACGCTCGAAAACTTCATTTAAGGAATCTTGTGAGGTAGCCGTTTGAGGAGTCTTCTGGTTAGGGGTAGTACCTCTGCCTTCAAGCATACGACGCTCGAAAGCTTGCAAACAGGCATTCATCCCCGCTGCAAATTCATAGCGAGTTAAAGCCCGATCTCCTCGATAAGTGCGATCGGGATAACCTGCAATACAACCATAATTTTCTACTAAATTGCGCAAAGCTTCAAACGACCAAGCATTAGGAGAAACGTCTCTAAACTCAGAAATACTGGTTACTTGTGTTAAGAGTCGATCGCGATCGCCATTGCTATAAGCTGGAATTCGATCTGCTTTATTGCTAAAAGTAGGATTAGCAGAAATTTTTGGTTCTTCGTCTGCATTAACCAATGAAGGTGCGAGCATTGGGATTCCCAAAGCCGCTAGGATCGCTAAGATAACGTTAGTTTTTCTATCCATTGTTGCTTGCTCCTCACATAAGAGAGTATTTTTAAAGACAGGTGTTTTGAGACGGCAGAAATAGCAACCGAATAATTAAATTGCAAGAACGATTTTTCAAAATTAGTCAAGCTGGCTCAATTCTAACCGATTCAACCAACAAAAGTCCTGTTAATCTATAGTTTTCCCTACGTTTTATGAAAAGCGATCGCTCTGTTAAGATTTCAGTTGCCAGTCTCGATTTGACGGCTTTACGCGAGTTCCTTTTAGATTTGTTCGCGCGTTTAGCTTACAAAGAAGGCGATTTTCTCCTCTCTTCCGGTCAGCGTAGCAGTTACTATATCAATGGCAAACCAGTTACCCTCAATGCTGAAGGTGCATTAGCTGTCGGTCGCCTGCTATTTTCAAGTTTGCCAGATGATACTCAAGCTGTTGCAGGTTTAACTCTCGGTGCCGATCCCATCGTTTCGGCGGTAAGCATCGTCTCAGCTTACGAAAATCGACCTATCCCTGCATTAATCATTCGCAAAGAAGCCAAAGAACACGGAACGCAAGCTTATATCGAAGGGCCAATTCTTGCTGAGGGGACAAAAGTTGTCGTCTTAGAAGATGTGGTGACGACGGGAAAATCGGCAATGCTAGCAGTAGAACGATTGCGCGGTGCGGGTTACGAATGCGATCGCGTTATTGCACTGGTCGATCGCGAACAAGGCGGCGCAGAATTTTATCAAACGCAAGGACTCCAGTTTCAATCTCTATTTTCGATACGAGACGTACAGAAGCGTTACTCTCAATTGCCAATCCCACTCTAGTTTCATAATTCATAATTCATAATTCATAATTTCTATGACACAAGTAAAAATCGGCATCATCGGCGGTAGCGGACTCTACAAAATGGATGCCCTCAAAGATGTACGAGAAGTCACCGTTACTACGCCTTTTGGTTCTCCATCGGATGCTTTTATCGTGGGAACGCTAGAAGGAACGCCCGTCGCTTTTCTAGCGCGTCACGGACGCAATCATCACCTATTACCTACTGAATTACCATTTCGGGCAAATATTTACGCTATGAAAAAATTAGGGGTGGAATATATTATCTCTGCCTCAGCCGTCGGTTCGCTCAAAGAAGAGGTCAAACCTTTAGATCTCGTCGTTCCCGATCAATTTATAGACCGCACCAGAAACCGAATATCTACCTTTTTTGGCGAAGGAATTGTCGCTCATATTGGATTTGGCAATCCTGTATGTCCCAAATTAGCTCAAGTTCTCGCTGATGCGGTAGCAAGTCTCGATTTACCCGATGTCGAACTCCATCGCGGCGGAACTTATGTTTGTATGGAAGGGCCAGCTTTTTCTACGAAAGCAGAATCTAATTTATATCGTAGCTGGGGCGCAACTATTATCGGCATGACCAATTTACAAGAAGCAAAACTAGCAACCGAAGCAGAAATTGCCTACGCTACCTTAGCATTAGTTACCGATTACGATTGTTGGCATCCAGACCACGACCACGTAAGTGTGGAAATGGTGATTGCAAATTTACACCGCAATGCCATTAATGCCCAAAAAGTCATTCAAGAAACCGTAAAGCGTTTGAGTGAAAATCCGCCTGTTTCTGCCGCACATTCCGCCCTCAAATATGCCATTCTTACGCCTCTCGATAAAGTGCCAGCAGCAACCAAAAAAAGACTATCATTATTGTTACAAAAGTATCTTTAATAGGGATAAATTGATGAAGATACAACAAATCAAACAATTTCAGGCGATCGCAATAACGATTATTATTGGCTTTGCTATCTGGTTTTCTGCACCTGCTTTAGCTGCACAATCGGTTACTGAAGTCAAGGTTAGTTTGGGAAATAATGCAGGCGAATTAAAATTTTTTCCAAGCGATTTAAGTTTCGTCGCCGGACGAAAATATAAGCTTGTTTTAAATAATCCCAGCGCTACAAAACATTATTTTACTGCTAAAGATTTCGCCGATGCGAGTTGGACGCAAAAAGTAGAAGCAGGTAAGGTTGAAATTAAAGGAGCCATTCGCGAACTAGAATTAAAACCAGGCGCAACAGCAGAATGGGTCTTAGTTCCTGAAAAACCTGGCACTTACAAACTTCGTTGTACTATACCAGGACATACTGAAGCAGGAATGACTGGAAAAATCGCGATCTCTAATCTTTGAAATTCCCATTTATTGAAGATGAAGATATTATCTAGTCTACAGACCAAAACTTATTAGAACAAAGTAGCCAAGAAGACCGAGAGAAGCGAGTCTAAATAATAATGATTGTTGGGTTTCGTTTCTCAAACCAACCTACGAAAGCCATATTAATACTCAAAATAGTTGTAAAAAATTATGACTAGCAGAATGATAAAGTAATTAGTGATAATTTGAATTTCTCCGTCAAGTGATTAAAAACGATATTTGGATTACTCAAATGGCAAAAGAGGGAATGATTGCGCCCTTTGAACCTCAATTAATTCGTCGCGTTCGAGATTTACCGGTAATTTCCTATGGGTTGAGTAGCTATGGCTATGATATAAGACTCTCACCCCTAGAATTTCGGATTTTTAGACATATTCCAGGTAGCGTTGTCGATCCAAAACATTTTAATCCCGATAATTTAGAACCGACAAAACTTCATAGCGATCGCAATG
>JALOOL010000140.1 GCA_025454425.1 Hydrococcus sp. Prado102
GGAGTAGATAGAGGTCAAAACAATATTGCTGTCGCTGCTATAACAAAGAGCTTTGGGAAGTTTTGGAAGGGTGGGCGAGTTAAAGCATTGAGACGACAATTTCAACGCACTCGCTCCTCACTTCAAAGTGCCAAGCAACTCAAAGAAGTGAAGCGCGCTTTGCAACGTGAAAGACGAATCATGACTCATATTAATCACATCATTTCCAAAAAATTGGTGCAGTTGGCATCAGATTTTGGAATGGGGTTGCGATTTGAAGAGTTATCTGGCTGTCGCAAGACAATGTTTCAAAGAAAGAAAACTAAATCTGATGCGGCACAAAATCGCGACCATTGGGCGTTCTATCAATTGGAGCAATTTACGCGATATAAAGCTATTCGTACTGGAGTAAGAGTCGAATCTGTACCAGCACCGTATACAAGCAAATCTGACCACCGTAACGGCGTGTTGGGAAAAAGAAATGGTGATTGGTTTAAAGGATTTGATGGTTATCGCTGCAACGCTGATTGGAATGCCGCACAAAATATCGGTCAATGGTTCGGTTTTTCATGCCCTCTGGATCTTCAGAAAGCGGTATCTGTAATGGATATAGCTGATGTAGAGGGTGGGGTCAATGACAGTCCCTTAAAAGCGAGGTTGTCTATGACGGGGATAAATCCACCGTCATAGACAACCTCGCTTAATCCACGTGGTTTTAACCCGTGGAGTGTCAAAGAAGATTTGGACTTGACCTTGACATATATGTCAAGGTTTAAGCTAGGTGGAGTTGTTGGATTTTAAGCTAATCGATGACTTCGCGATCGCTCTTTTCTACTCAACTCCTTAAAGATCATCCCGATGCAATAGCTGCCGCCATTTGTGCTATTTGTGTCTGTCTGGGTTGGTTGACGCTTCATTTCAATTGGGTGGGATTATCAATCCTCATCCTCAGTGCAGCTTACGTAATTGGCGGTTATGAAAGTGCCAAAGAAGGATTAACGACATTATTCGAGGAAAAAGAATTAGATGTCGATTTATTGATGATTGTGGCAGCATTAGGGGCTGCGTTTTTGGGATTGTGGCAGCAGGATTATTATCTCGCAGTTGATGGGGCAGTCCTTATTCTCATCTTTGCCATTAGCGGCGCACTCGAAGGCTATGCCATGAAGCATACTCAGCGCAACATCCGCAGTTTGATGGCAATGACACCGGATACAGCTACCGTCGTTAGAAAGGGAATCGAAGAAGTAATTCCCGTAGAAAAATTACAAGTTGGCGATCGCGTTATCGTCAAACCAGGAGAGTTAATCCCCACCGATGCCATCATCGTTGAAGGTTGTAGCGCCATCAATCAGTCTTCGATTACTGGAGAGTCGATACCTGTCGAGAAAATGCCCCCCGACGAGGTATTTGGAGGCACGATTAATGGTAGTGGCGCATTGCAATTAAAAGTCCATAAACCCCCCGAAAGTAGCCTAATCGGACGAGTGATTCAATTAGTCCAGCAAGCGCAAACCGAAGCGCCGCCTTCTCAACTATTTATCGAACGTTTTGAAAGGGGTTATGCCAAAATCATCGTAATTGTAGGGATTTTACTCGCGATCGCGCCTCCTTTCTTACTCGGTTGGAATTGGGAAGTTACGATTTATCGCGCCTTAATCTTTCTCGTGGTTGCTTCTCCTTGTGCTTTAATGGCATCGATTATGCCTGCTTTACTCTCTGGAATTGCCAATGGTGCGAGACAGGGAATTTTGTTTAAGACGGGAGCGCAGTTAGAATTGATGGGGAAAGTTAGGGCAATTGCGTTTGATAAAACGGGAACTCTAACCACAGGTCAACTTGAGGTCGCACAAATTATTCCCGCACCAGGACAAACTCAAGCGCAAGTATTAGCGATCGCAGCCGCTTTAGAAACCTTCTCCGAACATCCTATCGCAGAGGCGATCGTCCAAGCTGCCAAACAGCAAAAACTAACATTATTCGCCGCCCAAGACGTGAAAGCAACCGCCGGACAAGGCATTAGCGGAACGATAGAAGGAGAACATGCGATCGCGGGGAAGATTTCGTTTATCGAAGCAGTTTTTTCTCAATCTATTGTCGATCCAAGCTTACACCAACGCGCCCAAGCATTAGAAGCGGAGGGAAATAGCGTTATTTGGGTAGGATATGCGAAAGAAGTATTAGGCGCGATCGCAGTTGCCGATACTATTCGTCCTACCGCCGCCGCAACCATTCAACGCCTCAAACAATTGGGAATCGAACAAATTGTCATGGTGACAGGAGACAATCAACGGTGTGCCGATAACGTTGCTTCTCAATTAGGCGTTGACCGAGTATATGCCGAACTCTTACCCGAAGACAAAGTTAGCATCATTCAACACCTTCAAAAAGAGTATAAAACTGTAGCAATGGTAGGAGATGGAATCAATGATGCACCTGCGTTGGCAATGGCATCGGTAGGCATTGCAATGGGTGCTGCGGGAACCGATATTGCCTTGGAAACGGCAGATATCGTTTTGATGGCAGATCGTTTAGAGAAATTAGAAGTCGCAATTCGTTTGGGACGACGATCTCAACGTGTTGTCAAACAAAATATTATCTTTGCTTTGAGTTTTATCGTTTTGCTTTTGATTGCTAATTTTATGGGCAATATTACGATGCCTTTAGGCGTTATCGGACATGAAGGATCTACCGTGTTAGTTACGCTGAGTGGGTTGCGATTGTTGCGTGGATAATTTAACACTTACCAGTTATTAGGCGTAGGTTGGGTTTCGTTCCTCAACCCAACCTCTAAGCGACTGGTGAAAAAGCAGTATAGCTCGTTACCAAATACAAATTATTTATGTACTAAAATATGTACTAATAAGTATGTATAGACTTACTGAACTTTATGAATGGTGGCATTAACGCAACTAGAGGCTATCTATACCAGTATTTAATTTGTATTCTTGATTCTTTTAAAGATGATTGGCTTAAAGTCATAATAGAACCACATACCGATAAGGAAAAAGTTGATATTTTATGGTTTTATCCTTCTAAAGAAGATTTTAGAAAAGTATATAAAAAGGCAGTTCAGGTTAAATCGAGCAAAAATCAATTTGGAAAACCAGAAATTAGACGATTAGCTGAAGATTTAGAAAAAAAATTCAAAGATGCTGATGAGTATGAAATTATTTTGATTGGTCATTCATCAAGTACACTCCTTAAATACCAACAACATGGAAGAGTTAAAATACCTGCTCCGAAAATTTTTGATTTAGAAACTTTTACAGGATTGATTTGTCATAAAATAGATAAATACATTTATGAAAACTACGCTGTTCAAATCCCGTGGCATTTAAGGGAAACTCTTGTTTTTAGCTTAGTTGGAAGACTTCAATACGATTCAACAAATAAAAGAGAAGTTACAAGAGCAGAGTTTGAAGAAGAACTATTGTCTTGGATAAGAACTTATACAAGCTTTGATGACTATGAGTTAGAAGATAGTCGAAAATTTGTTCACGAATATAAATTTGAGCCTACACCTAATTTAAGAATTGCTATTAGAAAATTTTATGCCCAATCCAAAAAAGTTAATAAATTCTTTTTTAAAGAATGTCAAAGATTTTTAAATGTTGACAAGACGAAAAACTTGCAAGTAATTTATCCTGTAATAGACACAATGTCCTGTTAAGTAGGCACACAAAATTAATTGCACGAATAAAGCATAAATATACATCCTATAAATAACTCGCTAAAATTTATAAAAATCATGATACTTCTAAGAGACTTAAACACAGAAAATAAGAAGCTTCTAACAAGAATAAGTTCTTCAAGTAAATTTCCTCAAGTGAGAAATAGAGCTAAATGTATAATCTTGAGTCATCAGGGATTTTCTATCGTTCAATTAATGAAACTATTTGGAGTCAGTAGAAGAACTTTATATAATTGGTTAACTAGATGGGAACAGCAAGGATTTTTAGGGCTATATAATGGAAAAGGAAGAGGCAGAAAAGCTAAATTAAGTCAGGAGCAAAAAAAACAAGTACAACAGTGGGTGAAAGCCGAGCCAAAAAGCCTGAAAAAAGTTGTTATTAAGATTCAAAAAGAGTGGGGAATAGGGGTGAGCCAAGAAACTCTAAAAAGAATTATAAAAAAGTTTAATATGCTCTGGAAAAGAATGAAAAGAGGAATCAATAAAACCCCGGCAGAATGGGAATTAGAGTTCAAAATCCCCCGAATCTTAGAGCTTAAAGAGCAAGATAAAAAAGGAGAAATTGATTTAAGATACTTGGATGAAAGTGGATTTTCTTTGATGCCATGTCTTCCTTATGCTTGGCAGGAAAAAGGGTCAACAATAACTCTGAAAAGTTGTCAAAGCAAAAGAATAAATGTTTTAGGGTTAATGAATCGTAAAAATGACTTATTTTACGAAATTCATTCAGAGGCAATCAATAGTCAAATGGTGATTGAGTTTTTAGATAAATTTAGCGAGCAATTAACTAAACATTTAAATGCCTATTAGCTTATTGCCACTGTACATCAGAATCCATTAATCGTATAATTTGTCAAGTCATGTCGCAAAAATTTACTTTATGACCGAATGGATTACGAATACCATGAAGTCCCTTGACTACATGGGAATTGCTTTATTAATGTTTTTAGAAAATTTATTTCCACCGATTCCATCAGAATTGATTATGCCTTTAGCGGGGTTTACTATCGCTAAAGGAGATATGGAGTTTGTTCCCGCTATTTTAGCTGGAGTAATCGGGACAGTTTTAGGCGCATTTCCTTGGTACTATCTCGGTAAACTTGTCAGCGAGGAACGTTTGGAACATCTCGCCGACAAATATGGAAAATGGATTACAGTAACGTCTAAAGATATTGGAAAAGCTAACAAATGGTTTAACAGACATGGCATAAAAGCAGTATTTTTTGGTCGTTTAGTTCCTGGCGTTCGCACTTTAATTTCTTTACCCGCAGGCATCAATAATATGTCGCTTGTCCCTTTTATCTTATACTCTACGATAGGGACGACTTTATGGGTAGTGTTTCTAACAGCGACAGGCTATCTATTAGGCAACAATTACCAACTAGTTGAGGAATATCTCGGCCCAATTTCTAAAATTGTCCTGCTGAGCTTGATTATTTGGTTTATCATATGGATCGTTAGAAAACGCAATCGTCGTTACGAGTAAAGGTCGTGGTTGGAGATTTTCCAAGCCACAAATTTATTACTACCGAACTATTAGGAACCAGTGGAGAAACTGGAGAACAATTGGTTTGGGATAGCGTCAGATCCAGTTTTGCCGAGAGAGACTGTATCGGTTACTGGCGCTATCCTATTTTTTCGCAAGTTGGGAAATTTCGTAAGGAACCCGATATATTAATTGCCGATCGCGAGTTGGGTTTAATTATTATAGAAGTTAAATCGATTACTATAGACAAAATTGTCAATATAGCGGGTCATCGTTGGGAATATCAAAACTTTTATACTCAATTTGGCAATCCCTACCAACAAGCAGAAAATCAGTTATTTGCCATACTTGAATATTGCGATCGCGAACCCATTCTACAACATAACATTACTGCTAGAGTATTAGTTGCTTTACCCTTAATTATCGAACAACAATGGCAAGAAAGAGGGTTTCATCAATTACCTAGCAATCCTCCAATTTTATTTAAAGATAACCTATCTTTTGTTGGCGAATCGATTCAAAAAACGCCATCTATCATTAAAGGAAACGAACTAACTCAAAAACAATGGAAATTATTGCTTTCCTTGTTAGCAGGAACGCCTGTTTTTTGCCAACCATCGCATCGCGTTTTATCTCCTCCTCAAAGTCGCGGTAAAGTTTTACAAGAATTGCGATCGCATATTTCTGAATTTGATTGGCAACAAGAAAAGATTGCTAAAGAAATTCCCCCAGGTCCTCAACGTATTCGAGGGATTGCTGGTTCTGGAAAAACGGTTTTATTGTGTCAAAAAGCCGTCCAAATTCATCTCAAACATCCCGACTGGAAAATAGCCGTTGTTTTCTTTTCTCGCAGTCTTTATCATCCAATTATTCAACAAATAGATAAATGGTTGCGTCACTTTACAAATAACCAACAAAAATACGAGATAAAAAATCTTAATTTACGAGTTTTTCATGCCTGGGGTTCGAGACAGCAACCAGGATTGTATAGCTTAATTGCTAAAGCATCGGGGATTTATCCTTTAAGCGTTAACGAAACTAGTTCCCAGTTACCAAATGAAGCATTAGCAGAAGCGTGTCTTCAACTATTAAAAGAAACTGCTATTCCTCAATTATTTGATGTCATTTTAATCGATGAGGGACAAGATTTGATCGTGGATCGATTTAAGTTTCAAAACAAACAACCTTTCTATTGGATGGCATATCAAGCATTACGACCTGTCGATCCCATTCATAACGAACAAAAGCGTTTAATTTGGGCATATGATGAAGCTCAAAGTTTAGAAAGTTTAAATATTCCAACGGCTAGCGAACTATTTGGAGAAGACTTAGGTCATTTAGTTACTGGAAAATATAAAAATGGCATTCAAAAAAGCGAAATCATGCGTCGTTGTTATCGTACTCCGCATCATATTATAACTGCCGCACACGCTTTAGGAATGGGGCTGTTGCGTCCGGCGGGAATGCTAACAGGAATTACGCGATCGCAAGAATGGAAAGCAATAGGTTACGAAGTACAAGGACGGTTTATTTCCGGTCAAAAAATTACGCTTAAACGTCCTCGCGAAAATTCTCTCAATCCGATTCACGAATTATGGAAAGGGAGAATTATTGAATTTAAAAGTTATGAATCGCGACAACAAGAATTATCAGTTTTAGCCAAAAATATTCAACAAAATCTTCGCTACGATGGTTTGCGTCCCAGTCAAGAAATTCTCGTCATTATTTTAGGAGAATTTTTTGATGCAATTAAGCTAGAAACGCAAGTTGCTAATTTTTTAATTCGACAAAAAATTGATATTTTTATCCCTGGAAATTGCGATTGTAATAAGATAGCTAGCGAGGCTAAAGATCCTAATAAATTTTGGCATGAAGGTGCAGTAACAATCTCTCGCATTCATCGTGCTAAAGGTCACGAAGCCGATATGATATATATCATTGGATGCGATCGCGTTGCTGAAAATGAAAGCAATATTCGTCTGCGAAATCAACTATTTATTGCTTTAACTAGAGCAAGAGCTTGGGTTAAATTAAGCGGTATTGGTAGTTATCCGATGTATGAAGAAATCGAGCGAGTTATGCAGAGTGAAGATACTTTTACTTTTACCTTTCAACGTCCTCCCAAACGAGAAATTAATGTCACAGAGGTTAGCGATCTTTTAAAAAGATATGCTTTAGGAGGAAGAAACTTTCAAAACATCGATTTAAGCAATGCAGAATTAATCGGCGTACATTTAAGTAACGTTAATCTCATTGGTGCTAATTTAAAAGGCGCTAAGTTAAAAAATGCTGTATTAGAAGGAGCCAAATTAATTGCAGCCAATTTAACTAATGCCGACTTAACAGGTGCTAATTTGAAAAATGCTAAATTAATAGGAGCAATTTTGCGAGGAACTAATTTACGAAATGTCGATTTAAAAGGAGCCGATTTAAGCGAAGCGGATTTGACAGGAGCGATTTTAGATCGTACTAAGCTAACAGGCATTCAAATTGGTGACAAATTTTAGGGAGTAGGGAGGTGTAGAGACGCGTTCCCTGAAAGGGTTCCCAAAGGGTAATTTCGCGTCTGTAGGGGAGTAGAGAGTAAGCATGGTTAATGAGCAATCGTTAAGCACAGGGGCGATGAAACAATTTAAATGCGCAACAGCTTAGTATTAATTATTAATAAAAGACAAGAGCTAGCAATTCTTATGCTAATAAGGTAAATCTGTAGGGGTGAATGGCTATTCACCCTTACATTGGATATCATTTAGAAAGCTAACACCAACAAAGATTAAAAATGCTACTCCATTTTACGTTTAATTAAAAGCGTGTTTGCGCCACTTATTAAGCTGCCACGAACCAATTGTCGCCGTTGTTTTTAATTCGGCTACTTGTTCTTGCAGAGAATCAATAACGATCGCTTGTTGTTCTACTTTTTGTTGTAAAACTTCATAAATTGTGGCTTTTTCGTAAGCGAGTTTTCGCTCGATAGCTAGCTGATTTTGTAAGCCGCTAATCGTTAAATCTTTGACTTTTAATTGTCCCTCTAACTGCTGTTCGAGAGAGCGCGCGTTTGTAGTTAGCTGCTCGACTTTTGCGAGTAATTCAGTTACTTGTTTGGCTTGAGTTGCTTCTTTGGCTGCGGTTTGGAAAGCGTTGGCTTTAGCGGTAGGAGTTTCTATCGTTTTTGTTTGAAACTTAGTTTTCGCAATTGCACCTTTTAACGTCTCAAATTCGTTACGCAATTCTAAAAGTTGAGGTGCGTTTTCATTAGCTTGTTGCGATTGTATTTTAACCAACTTCAGCCATAGTTGTCGTATTGAATGCCAATCTTCAGCGCGATCGCAACTTTGAGCTAAAGAAGCCAACTCTTGCATTAATTCCTCAAAAGTATTTTTTTGAGGTTCGGCGGATGGCTGGGGATCGAACGATGCAGTTGCAGTAGTCACGCTAGCAGTATTGCTTTCTTCTTCCAAACCCATTAAAACTAGCCAATTTTTCCAGATTTTTCCTCCTGCATCCGACCAAATCTGAGAGAATTTTTTTCCCGTACCGTTCCAGGAAGAAGCTGCATTTTTTTCCATTTATCCTTCCTCTACGTGCGATGGTTACTCTAAATTGGACAAGCAAATCAATATCTGGTGTTTGCTTCCTTCTTAGTTATAACTTGTCGAGGGACGTTTTGATTTTTTGACGCGATCGCCTAAATCAGTTATCAGTGACCAGCGACTAGTTGTAAAGGCGGAGTTAGATCTACTTCATAGCTGTAAGAAACGCTATATATGGTCGCTGCCAGAATTAAAAATTCCCGTGTTAGAATTCCTAAAAAACGAAGCGATCTGGAAAACTTCATATCTCGATCGCGACATGAGGATTGGACGAGGTGCAACGGGCAATCTGTTTGTGTTTCGTAAAAGCGATTTAGATATTTGAGCTTTTGGGTATAGTTAAACAAAAATGAATAAAAATTTTTTGTTTGTAGATCGCGTTGCTGTTTTAGCAACGATGCACCAAAAAGAACGAGCGATCGCACCACTTTTAGAAACGGAACTTGGCATTAAAGTTATCGTTCCTTCTCAATTTGATACCGATTGTTTTGGGACTTTTACTAGAGAAATTAAACGAATTGGAACTCAAATAGAAGCAGCGAGATTAAAGGCACAACAAGTCTTAGAATTAACAGGCGAAACAATAGCGATCGCGAGCGAAGGTAGTTTTCATCCCCATCCAGCTTTTCCTTTTATATCGTGCGATCGCGAAATCATTTTATTACTCGATAAAGATAACGATTTAGAAATCATCGGGCAAGAACTCTCTACAGATACTAATCACAGTCACACACAAGTTTCAACCCTAGAAGAAGCTCTGGAATTTGCTGAGAAAATTGGCTTTCCAAAACATGGCTTGGTTGTTATGTCAAGTAAAAATGCTACGGATCGAGAAGAAATATTTAAAGGAATTATTACAGAAAAAAAATTAGTTAAATCTGTAGAAAAGTGCTTGAGAAAATCTTCTACGGGAGTCATTCACCTAGAAACAGATATGCGAGCGATGTATAATCCAACGCGCATGAAAGTCATTGAAAAAGCTACCCAAAATTTAATCGAAAAACTTAATTCATTTTGTCCTCAATGTTCTGCTCCTGGGTTTGATGTTGTTTCGCGATCGCCTGGGTTGCCTTGCGGTTGGTGTTCTTCACCGACTTCTTTAATAAAAGTGGCAATTTATCAATGTCAAAAATGCAATTATAAGCAAGAAGTCTTATTTCCTGATGGTTTAGAAATAGCCGATCCTGCTTATTGTCAATATTGCAATCCATAAATAATTAATGAAAATAGTTAAATAAAAAAATGAAGTTGCTTGACAACAAAATAGGTTTTAAGATACTGATAATCTGGTAGCCGATAAGTAGGTGGGCGTAATTAATCGTAAAATGGTGGGCAATTAACAGTTATCAGTTATCAGTTATCAGTTATCAGTAACCAGTTTTTAAAGGCAGAGGGCTTCCGGGCCTTATGAAATCTTCATTTTGAACGAAAGAACTTTAATCACTCTTTACTGATAACTGGTCACTGGTCACTGGTCACTGCATTACCCACCCTACGAGAATTTTAACTCGATCTTTGCCCTTCTACTTAACTGGTCACTGGTCACTGGTCACTGGTAACTGATTAATGGATACACCGCAACTATTATTTAATGGACTGGCTATAGGAAGCGTTATCGCCCTAGCCGCCGTGGGACTGACTCTTACTTACGGAATTTTGCGATTGTCAAATTTTGCCCACGGAGATTTTATGACCTTGGGCGCTTATTTATGTTGGCTGGCAAATACGAATGGTGCTAATATCTGGATTTCTACGCTTATGGGCGCGGCGGGAACTGTCATAGCCATGTTTATTTCGGAACTCCTGCTATGGAAGCCGATGCGCGATCGCAGGGCAACTTCTACTACGTTAATCATCATTTCCATCGGACTTGCCTTATTCATCCGCAATGGCATTCTCTTTATTTGGGGCGGTAGCAACCAACGCTACGATTTACCCGTCGTTCCCGCCGTCCCCATCGGCCCGATTCGAGTTGCTTCGGATCGTTTATTGGTTATTGGGTTGTCGATTGTTATCGTTATTCTCCTACACTTCCTCTTACAAAATACTAAAATTGGCAAAGCTATGCGAGCCGTTGCCGACAACATCGATCTAGCGAGAGTATCGGGAATAAATGTCGAGAGAATCGTCCTCTGGACTTGGGTTATCAACGGGATTTTGACCGCGTTAGGCGGCGTGATGTTCGGACTGATTACGGGGGGAGTTCGCCCGAATATGGGCTGGTTTTTGATTTTGCCGATGTTTGCGTCGGTGATTTTGGGAGGGATTGGCAACCCTTATGGCGCGATCGCCGGAGGAGTTGCGATCGGCTTGGCGCAAGAATTAAGCGTTCCTTTACTTGGTGCAGACTATAAGCTAGGAGTCGCTTTGTTAATTACCATTTTTATTCTGCTAGTACGTCCTCAAGGTCTATTCAGGGGAACAATTTAAGCGGGATATTTTTTCAGTGACCAGTGACCAGTAATTGAAGTCGAAAGTCGAAAGTCGAAAGTCGAAATTAAGAAGGCAGAGGGCATTCGGCAGAAGGCAGAAGGTGAAACTAACAATTCTCCCTTGTCTTCCTTGTCTTCCTTGTCTCCCCTTCCCTTTTCCCCTTTCCCCTTTCACCAATCTCCAAAATTTATATTGACATTTTTTTGTCACATTTGTCCTTTACGCTAAAACTAAAGAAATTATTAAAAACAAATCTTAACAAGAGGTTAGCAATGGATTGTCAGAAACGCGATCGCCTTACATTGCCAGAAACCAATAGCCGTTCATCCTCGGCTTTAAATTCCCCGCCAACAGATTCGATGCGAATCGGTGGAAAACCCGTCCTAGATTGGGAAAAACCCGATTTTGAAGAGTTCGATCTCTGTATGGAAGTCACCGCTTACGTTTATCATTGGCAATGATGAAAGCAAGAATTAATCGATCCATTAAAAGATTAGGAAGTGCGATCGGCTTTGCCGCTTCCCCTTGGGCAATCGCACTGCTAATACTTGCAAGTTGTTCCCAACCCCAAAACTCGCCCAACGCTTCGACAAATCCCCAGAATACCAGTTCGCCACCTGCAACAGATTCATCTAGTGCCCAAAATACCAGTCCGGCAACAGATTCATCCTCGAACGCCCCAATCGAACCTACAGGCGATGTCCCGGCTGCTAGCGGCTACGAACAAACAACTGTAGTAGAAGGCTTAGAACGTCCGTGGAGCATGGCTTGGCTGCCCGATGGGGCGATGCTGATTACCGAACGACCGGGACGATTGCGAATCGTGCGTAATGGAACCCTCGATCCAACTGCGATCGCGGGAGTTCCCGAAGTATTAGCCGTTAACCAAGGCGGTTTGATGGATGTTTCCGTGCATCCGAACTTTGCCCAAAATCGCTTTATCTATCTAACTTATTCTCATGGAAGCGAAGAGGCGAACCATACCCGCGTTGCACGAGCAACATTCGACGGCAAAGCACTAAGCAACGTACAAGTAATCTTTGAGGTTCCCCAACTCAAATCGCGCGGACAGCATTTTGGTTCGCGCATCATCTGGCTGCCCGACGGTACAATGCTAGTAGCGATTGGGGATGGTGGCAATCCACCAGTTGAACTCGAAGGCGACTTGATTCGCAAACAAGCACAAAACCTCAACAGTCGTCTGGGTAAGATTGTAAGACTCAACGACGATGGTTCTATACCTAAAGATAATCCCTTGGCTTCAGATGCCAATGCCGATTCCGCGATCTGGAGTTACGGACATCGGAACATCCAAGGACTCGCTTTCGATCCAACTTCCCAACGAGTCTGGGCAACCGAACACGGTTCGCGCGGCGGGGACGAACTCAACCAGCCCCAAGCGGGTAAAAATTACGGCTGGCCAGTCGTTACTTACAGTCAAGAATATACTGGCGGGGAAATATCCAACGAGCGATCGCGTCCTGGAATGGAAGACCCGAAAGTAGTGTGGACACCCGCAACCGCCCCTTCAGGACTGGCATTTTATACGGGCGATCGCTTCGGACAATGGAGGGGCGATCTCTTCGCTGGCGGACTAGTTTCGCAGGATATTCGCCGCATCGATTTAGATGAATCGGGTAATGTAGTGGGTCAGGATGCGATCGAAATCGGTCAGCGCGTGCGCGACGTGCGTCAAGGCCCAGACGGACTGTTGTACGTCCTCACAGACGAGCAAAACGGACGGTTAATTCGTCTCGAACCCACCGGAGGCTAATCGATTGTGACAAATACAGTCCGCGAATTTGTAGACCGATATTTTGAAGCAACCCGCAGTAATGACGCACAACGATGGGCATCCTGTTATTTCACCCAATGCGATCGTAGACGATCCTGTTGGTAGTCTAACGCTGACTACTCCAGAAGCAATCCTTGCTCAAGGACGGGCTTTTGTGGCAGCATTCGAGACGGTGGGACTCGAAGCAGAGTTTGTGCATACCATAGATTACGAGGCAGTTGCTCGTTGGACTGGACGAGGACTGACAAAAGAAGGGCGGCGCGTCCGACTTGAGGGAATTAATATTTTTAAGTTTGATGAGGACGGCAAGATATTAAGCCTCAAGGGATATTGAAATCCTAGCGACACGATCGATGAAACAACTTAATTAAAATTGAGTTAGTATATGCAAGTTAAAATTCTGGGTGCGGCTGCTGGAGGTGGTTTTCCACAATGGAATTGTAACTGTCCCGGCTGTCAAGCAGCGCGCTTGGATCGAGCAAAAACGTTAACGCAATCTTCAATTGCAGTTAAAGCTAACGATGGATCTTGGCTTCTGGTCAATGCGTCCCCAGATGTGCGAGGACAAATTGAGATGTTGCGAGGACAAGAAGAGTTTTCCTCAGCGCGATCTAATCCGGTTGCAGGAATCATTTTAACCGATGCAGAAATCGACCACACGACCGGATTAATTTTACTGCGCGAATCGTCTCAACCCTTAAAAGTCTACAGTACGCCAAGCGTCAAACGAGCGCTAACAACTGGATATCCGCTTTTTTCTACTTTGCAAAACTACTGCGGCGTAGAATGGTTTCCCCTCGAACAGACAATGACACTTTTGGGATTGGATATAGAAGTATTCCCTTTGTCTAGTAAGCCTCCTAAATATATGCAAGACCAAACCGAATCGGAGGAGATTTGGGGAGTCGGTTTAACTTTTCGCGATCGCGCTACGGGTGGCATACTAACCTATACGCCAGGACTTTCTCATCGTTGGCGCTCAGGCGCAGAGGCTGGCTTGCAGGCTCAGTGCTCGCCTTGGCCGCAGCCCTCTTCTTCGGCGCTTGTTTCTGGAGCGCTGGCTTTGGCATGCCAGCTGCAACCT
>JALOOL010000465.1 GCA_025454425.1 Hydrococcus sp. Prado102
GCAGTGCGAGCATCTTGCTCGCGCGAGCAAGATGCTCGCACTACATTTGATATTTAATTCCTTGATGGAGCGATTGAGAATAAAACGGCTTTGCTACAGTAGCTCTGTAGGTTGGGTTGAGGCAACGAAACCCAACATTTATACGCTTTATCGAGTTTCGCTATTGCTAGACACCAATTTATTTTTTAAGAGAATTTTCTTAATGCGATCGCTTCGTCGGCGCGATCGCAATTTTACATCGATAGGGAGCTTTGTCTAACTTAGCTCTTTTTTTTCGTTTTGTGCGATCGCGATCGCACTTATTTGTTGATTCGGATTACTGACAAAATTAATTAAAAAAATCGTTAATCTTATTTATATTTTTATTATTAACAAAAGGCTCATACAGCAACTTTTTGTTTGAAAGAATTTTCCATTAAAATAGCTTTAAAAACCGTGTTAAACTCTCAAATAAATGGCGTCGGTCAATTTATGAAGATTGTGTAAAGGAAAAAAATAACGCGATTTTTTGATAAAGTTACTTCAGATTATTCGAGTTAAAAAGATCCGTAAAAATGCTGTTGTCTGGGTCGGTTAAAAACAGTTAAAACAGTTGAAAGAAAACAAAATTAATTATTTTAACTTTCATAATAGTTTTGAGCGATGTCCGAGAAAAGTCCCAATCAAATTAACCTTATTAAGCAGTTTGCATCTTTTGCACTAGCATCAGTTGCGATCGCAGCTACTAGCCCGACTGCCCAAGCACTACAATTCAACTTTAGCTATGCTCCAGGAACCACCCTAGAGCAAGCGATCGCCTTAGAAGTTGCAGGTAGTGTTTGGTCGTCATTCCTAAGCGACCCAGTTGGCGTTAATATCCACTTCCAGACAGCCCGACCCAACGAATTACCTGGTAGAGTCATCGGTGGAGCATTGCCAGGAATATCCGCACAGCGAAGCTTTGACAAGTATCGACAACAGCTAGCAAAACAGGCAACGTCGAGCCTCGACAATAGTATCGCCAAAACCCTTAATGGCGCAGATTTTGATATTAAGCTCAACGGCAACAATAAAAATAACGAGCTTAAAGGAATCAAAAATCTCAATCTTACTCGTGCCAATGCCAAAGCGGCAGATGCTGGAAGCGGAGGCAACCAGATGTTCGGGATGAATAATCCTAATGCGCTTGACGGGGTTTTCCTCATCAACACCCTAGAAGGGCAATCAGTTGGCTGGCACTACGATGTCCTCAACAACAATATTGCCAGTAACCGATTAGACTTTCTTACCGTAGCCATCCACGAACTCGGACACCATCTTGGTTTTGTCAGTGGCGTTGACGATCCAGGTTGGTTAGCTGCCGTCACGAATACTAACAATGGCGGTAAAGAATTAAAAAGTGGGGATATGACCTATACCACTCCCCTCGATCTCTTCCGCTATTCCACTAGCAGCGCTGCTAGTGGCAGACCCGACATGGAAATCGGTGGAGCGAACAAGTACTTTTCTACTGATGAAGGTCAAACCCTAAGCTGTGAATTTGCCACCGGAAAGACGGGCGATGGCTATCAAGGCAGTCACTGGAAAAACCAGAGTAACTCCATAGGAATTATGGAGGCGGCATTAGCGCCAGGAACTAGAAGAAGTCTATCCAATTGCGACCTGCAAGCGATGGATGCGATTGGCTGGGAACTGCAAACGGCTAATATCAACTTTGCAACCCTTCAAGCTCAAGCAAAGCAGAGACTAGCTGCTCGCTTAGGAGTGACTGTAGCTTGGTTAGATGCTAACCCAACAGAAGCCGCTCGCCGACTCGGAATAGACCGCAACCAGGACGTAGAAAGGATGATTCAAGATAGCGAAGTCTACGAATGGGGTAGTGGTAATAGAAACTGTAATACTCAAGGTCAAAACGGTCAGAGTACGGGATGTCGTTGGCAAGATGGCTTGTGGCAAAATGGCTTGTTCGAGCATGGTTTATGGCATTCATTAGATGAATCTGAGTCTCAATCTGTCCCCGAACCGTCTTCAATTGCTGGATTGCTTGGATTGGTGGGATTAGGCGCGATCGCAAAACTAAAGCGTCGGAACAAGTAATACGACCTCACCCCCAACCCCTCTCCTACAAGGAGAGGAGAGCAATATTGGAGAATTGGTTTTTACTGAGTTTTGGAATTTCAACGCGATCGCACTGACAGATGATCCATTTAACTGAAAATCGCGCTGAGGACATTGAGACGAATTTATCTGCCTTCTGCCTTTTTTTACAATCTAAATCCAATAAATTGCAAGTTTTAGAAATTTTCTTAAGATACTAAAGAGGAACAATGCAAATTTAAAAGTTTATATGTCTCGACTCTTGCCATTTGCCTTCTTTTTTAGTTGCTGTTTGGGATTCGTAATGCCTGCGATCGCCCAAGCACAGATCGTTCGAGATACAACGCTACCCAATAATTCCATCGTTACAACTAATGGAAACACTAGTGAAATAACAGGCGGCACGATACGCAATAACAGTTTATTCCACAGTTTCGAGCAATTTTCCGTATCTACAGGCAATGAAGCCTTTTTTAATAACCCCTCAAGCATAGAAAATATTTTTTCGCGAGTAACGGGACAATCTATCTCGAATATCGATGGTTTGATTCGGGCAAACGGTTCTGCTAACGTATTTCTACTCAATCCCAACGGCATTATTTTTGGTCCTAATGCTTCTCTCAATATAGGCGGTTCTTTTTTTGCTAGTACAGCCAACAGTTTCAAGTGGGCAAATGGCAGCGAGTTTAGCGCAATAGATCCTCAAGCGCCTCCCCTGTTGACAATGAATATCCCTGTGGGTTTGCAATACGGTGCTAATCCTGGAAACATAATCGTTCGGGGAGCGGGGAACAATTTGAGGCAGAGACAGGACAATCCTCCTGAAATCGATCGCACTTCTCGTCCTGTAGGACTACAAGTGAATACTGGTAAAACTTTGGCGCTGGTCGGCGGTAATATTACTCTCGAAGGCGGCAATTTGACGGCAGAAGGGGGACGGGTCGAACTTTGGGCACTTAGAAACGGACGAGTTTCAATCGCCGATCGCAACGGAAAACTGCAATTGAACAATCCATCAGCTACTATCAATTATGGCAATATCCGACTTTCTGAGGCATCTTCGGTGGATGCTAGTGGAAATGCAGGCGATATCCACTTTCAGGCAAAGAATTTAACGCTGACCGATGGATCGGTTATTTTATCCGATACGCTTGGTTCTGGTGCGGGTGGCACGATAACAGTTAATACTTCTGAATCGGTAAGCTTACAAGGCATTTCTGACAATATATATAGTAGCTTCCTGGCTGATGTCGCTTCTGGGGCAACTGGCAGAGGGGGAACTATAAGTATTGAAACTCCATACTTGCAAGTTGTTGATGGGGCGCAAATATCTGCCGGAACTTTTGGCGATGGCGATGCGGGAACGTTGAATGTTAAAGCTCATCTTATAGAAGTAATTAGCGGCAACTTTCTCGGCCCCAGCGGTTTATTTGCTCCAGTTGCCCCAGGCGCAAAAGGGAATGGCGGAGTTATAAATATTACCAGCGATCGCTTGCGAGTAACTGATGGAGCGCAAATTTTTGTTACTACTTTTGGATTGGGCAATGGAGGAAATTTAAATCTAAAAGCCAACGAAGTTGAAGTAATAGGAACTTCCCCTAATGGAATTGTATCTGGCATGTCTGCTAGTGCTGATTTTAGCGAGGGTAGTGGTGGTAATATTCAGATTGAAAGCGATCGCCTGCTGATTGCTGATGGGGCAACGATTGGAGTTAATACTTTCTCAGGAGGTAATGGAGGAAATTTAACCATTAATACCGGAAGTTTGCGTTTAACTGGTGGAGGAACGATTGAAGCCATCACTACCAGTTTGGGCAATGGCGGA
>JALOOL010000466.1 GCA_025454425.1 Hydrococcus sp. Prado102
AGTAAATCGCCCGCTTGCAACCAGTCTGGTAGGTTGCGAAAAACCGTATGATTATGAGTGGTAGAATTTACTACTAACAGGCGCGAACTGTCTCTTGGCACTACTGGCTCTTGTGCGATTAGCTCTGCGGGTAGCTCGTAATCATAACTCGCCAATAACTGATTAGAGTTGATGGGTTGTTCGCTGCTGGTCGTTTTTTCGGGAGTTTCGGTCATTGCCTTCGGTCGATTTCTTGCTAAAAATTAAGAATTAAAAATAAGTTGCAACTTTGGGTAGTATTCCCCATTGTAAATCGATTAGATCGGGGGCTTTTCCCCTAGTAAGTGGGTCATCTTTATTGCAACACTAATAGATGAGGCATCTACTGGGTCGAGATTTTAGGTAGCAATTATGGACTATCTCTATTTTCTGGGTAATGCTAGCCTGACTTTGAGAGTCATCGAACATTTGGGCACGATGAATTATTTGTCGGTTTGCTCGATGACGGTGATTCATCAGATTAATGGTTGGGTTATCAGAGTTAAGTTTAAGCATTCTCTTACGCCCTACGAACATGGGAATTTTCGCGCGTTTATGAATGAACTGGGCATTCCCTATCAGCCCGAAATGCGCATTCAAATGGTTTTTTGGAGTTTAGATACGGGACAATCTCCTGTCGAGGTCATGCGTCGCTATCAAATTGCGATCGTTTCTCACGGGACTCCTGATGCTAGCGATATCCAAGCTTTTCGCCAACAGTTTACCGATGGTTTGGGCTATTGTCCAGAGACGCTAGCTTAGTAACATTATCGTTAAAGAGATCGCGCCAGCAACTATCATTAACCCAGCAGGCATGAATTTGCGAGTTTTTTGAAGTCGAAAGGCGAAAACAGCGATTAGGGCAACTGTAATTATCCTAGCCAAAAGCGAGCCAAAGGGAAATCCCTGAAGTTGCATTAGGGCAGCAGCAATTAAAAGAACGCCGCTAATTAGCCCAGAAATCAGCGAGGGTTTGCTTTTGGCTTTTAGGTATCCGGCGACTCCGCCAATCAGGGTTAAAATGCCATAGGCGATCGCGGCTACTATAGCTAGATTCATTAGATTTAACCTTCTTTAAACAGGAAGCTTCCCCCATTCTACGGGCTTGCGTATGTCACGAAAGGACGATTTGGATCGCGCGTTGTAAATCATCTAACTCCCCCACAACTCGACGCACGGGTTGTGGCAAAACTCGGATTAAAGTAGGCGTAGTAGAAATGCGATCCACTTCTGCAAGTTCTGGATGTTTGAGAATATCAATCACTTTCAACGTATAGGGATGATGAAGCTGTTGCTCTAGAACTTGATGGAGCATTTGGAGCGTTTTTTTAGTAGAAATATCGTTTCCTGCCACAAATAGACGCAGGACGTAACCATGAATAGGATCGTGAAAGGGCGAATCATCGAATAAGTTGTCAGCGAACTGTCCGATAGGGACAGAAAGTTGCTTTTTGTTATCCAAACGCACGATCGCATCGTGATTTTCCCAAAGTTGAGGAAACTGAGAGCGATAAGTTTCTAAAATGACGGGATTGCACGTTTCTTCTCGCCAATCTGCCACCTGCCATACTAAGTCATGAGTTCCAAAAATCGCGTTGAGCAGGGGTTGATAGCGCGATACCGCAGGATATACTTCTGCGGCAGTTTTTGGCTGTTGGATCTGGGGATCGAGCCAGCGATCGAGCGTTGCTGTATAGCCAGGGACTAAAAAATGAGGAGGTTCTGACAACCCCAGCAATTCTTGCAAAGCAACACAAAGATGTAGATGCCAGCGATCGCGCTTGCTAGGATCGATACAGTAAACTAAATCGCCTCCTGGTGTAAATAACGCAATGCCTTTAAAAAGTTCAGGCACAATAGGAATGTGAATTATGAATTGTGAATTGTGAATTGTGAATTGTGACTGGGTTATTGGGATACTGGGATATCGGGCAATTTATCGATCCCCGATTGTTAATCGCCAATTCCCAATCCCCGATCGCTAATCCCTAATTACATTTTACCTCGCAGCATCATCGCCATCTCGTTTGGTGTTGGCGCTAATTCTAAAGCAATTTCTTCGGTGATACGTCCTTCTTGGTAGAGATTAAACAGAGATTGGTTGGTGGTAATCATGCCATCGTATTCGCCTTCCTTCATCAGTTCTAAAATTTCATCATTTTTGCCCTGACGAACGTAGTCCTTAACGGTTTCTGTATTGATCATGATGTCGTGATAAGCAGCCCGTTTTCCGTCGGTAGTACGGCACAATCCTTGAGCGATAATAGCAACTAAAGATTCGGCGATCGCCATTCGCATCGCATCCTGTTCGTCGGCGTTGTAAAGGCTGAGAATACGCTCTAAGGTTTTAACAGCGCTGTTAGTGTGTAGGGTTCCCATGACCAAGTGACCCGTTTGCGCGGCTTTTAGCGCCGTGTTGACCGTTTCGCGATCGCGCATTTCCCCAACTAGAATGATATCGGGGTCTTCGCGCAAGGCGGCTTTGAGCGCATTATCGAACTTTAAGGTATGAATGCCGACTTCGCGCTGTTTAATGAGAGAACGACGGCTTTGGTGAACGAATTCGATTGGGTCTTCAATAGTAATAATATGTTTGGCGTGTTCTTTGTTAATGTAATCTACCATCGCTGCCATCGTCGTAGATTTCCCCGAACCCGTCGGCCCAGTTACTAAAATCAGTCCTTTGTGAGAATCGGAGATATCTTTAAAGACGGGAGGCAATCGCAACTGCTCCATCGTTAAAATCTTCAAAGGAATCAAGCGCAGTACCATTCCATGCCCTCTGAGACTGTCAAAAACGTTAATACGAACGCGGGCAAAGTCGTATTGAGTTGCGCCGTCAAATTCTAAGTCTTTTTTGAATCGCTGTATTTCATCCTCCGTCAGAATCTCCCGCAACCAACTCATAAACGTGTTAGCGTCTGTTTCTGGATATTCGAGAATCATCATTTCACCGCGATCGCGCATCCGAGGCGGTTCTCCAACTCCTAAGTGAATGTCAGAATATCCTTGGTCGTATGCACGACGCACGAGTTGCGCTAGCGAAGGTTGGTTGGGGGCGCGTCCTTGTGCTTTCGGTGGCGGTGGCGGGGGAGCAACGGGACGCATATTTTGCCCTGCATTGACTGGTGGCGGTGGTGGAGGGACTGGGGGCATGGAACGCGGTGCTTGGGTCATAAAAATCTCCAGAAGCTCAAAAAACTACCGTTTTACTGAAAATTAATCGCGGATTTAGTAAGTGTTACCGATAGTATTCCCAAAACTGAAGACTCGCTAACAGCGACCGAGAAAAATTAGGGAAGACAAGGAGGACAAGGAGGACAAGGAGGACAAGGAAGACAAGGAGGACAAGGAATATCAAATAGAAAAAACCTTGCTACACATCCATCCATTGAATTTGGCTTTCTATGTATCGATTTGTAGCAGGCATTTAGCTAATTGATAGAAGAAAATTTACTTTCGACTTTCGACTTTCGATTTTCGACTTTAAAATGACGATCCTGGTTGTTTGAGAAAGTCTTCTTCTTCTGGCGTGTTTTGGCGACCTAGAATTTTATTTCGATGGGGAAAACGTTTGAAGCGTTCGATAACTTTAAGGTGGCGATAGGCGTAATCGATCGCGCTTTCACTGTCTGGATCGTCTTTGAGCGTTGTAAATAGTTCTACAGATTGTTGCTGGTCTTGAAGATTTTCGCTATGTTCAAAAGGACAATAGATAAACCAACGCTGCACGGGTAAAAGTTCTTTATCAAAGTTGCGATCGACTGCATATTTGGCAGCTTTTGACTACTCCGCCGACTTAAAGTGCGGCGGATTCTAATAAGGTTGTTTCGTGACGGGTTGAAACGCCGTCACTACACGTTTTTACCTGATTAGCTG
>JALOOL010000467.1 GCA_025454425.1 Hydrococcus sp. Prado102
CGAACAACCTTACAGTTTCAGCGATGATGTAGCAGACTATTTCTTGCCTTCTGACACTGATTACTGATTACTGATTACTGATTACTGAAATAAGTGGAAGCGCCTCAAAACATCCCCATTGAATTTGACACTATCGACTCTGCCCTCGAAGATATAAAAGCAGGTCGCGCGATCGTCGTCGTCGATGATGAAAATCGAGAAAACGAAGGCGATCTCATCTGTGCCGCCCAATTTGCTACGCCGCAAACGATTAATTTTATGGCGGTAGAAGCGCGAGGATTAATTTGTCTGGCGATGACGGGGGAACGTCTCGACCAGCTAGATTTACCCCTGATGGTCACGAAAAATACCGATAGCAACCAAACTGCTTTTACCGTTAGCATCGATGCTTCGCCTCATTTGGGCGTAAGTACGGGGATTTCGGCAGAAGACCGCGCCCGCACGATTCAAGTAGCGATTAATTCGGCGACGCGCCCCGAAGATTTGACTCGTCCGGGTCATATCTTTCCCATCCGCGCCAAGCAAGGCGGCGTCCTCAAAAGGGCAGGTCATACGGAAGCAGCAGTGGATTTGGCGAGATTGGCAGGGTTGTATCCCGCAGGCGTTATCTGCGAGATTCAAAACTTCGATGGTTCGATGGCGCGGTTGCCACAGTTATTCGAGTATGCCAAGAAGTACAATTTAAAATTAATTAGTATTGCCGATCTCATCAGCTATCGCCTCAAACACGATCGCTTTGTTTATCGAGAGGCTGTTTGTAGTTTTCCGAGTCAGTTTGGCACGTTTCAACTTTACGCTTATCGCAATACCTTAGATGGTTCGGAACACGTTGCTATTGTAAAAGGAGATCCGGCAGAGTTTAAAGATCGTATCGTCACGGTGCGAATGCACTCGGAATGTCTGACGGGGGATGCGTTGGGATCGTTGCGCTGCGATTGTCGGATGCAATTAAATGCAGCACTCAAAACTATCGAACATGCTGGTGCGGGAGTTGTCGTTTATCTACGACAGGAAGGACGCGGAATTGGATTGATTAATAAGTTAAAAGCTTATTCGCTGCAAGATATGGGGCTGGATACGGTGGAAGCTAACGAACGCCTCGGATTTCCAGCCGATTTACGCGATTATGGCATGGGAGCGCAAATGCTCAACGATTTGGGCGTGAAAAAGATCCGTTTGATTACTAATAATCCCAGAAAAATTGCAGGGTTGAAAGGATACGGATTAGAAGTTGTCGAACGAGTTCCGCTACTCATTGAAACGAACGATCATAATTCGAGTTATTTAGCGACAAAAGCTCAAAAGTTGGGTCATTTGTTGTTGCAAACTTATTTAATTACTGTAGCAATTGAATGGGAACCCGAATTGCGATCGGTAACGGAACGCTATGAGAAATTAGAAAAGTTGCGCTATTTAAGCCAAGCGGCTCAATTAGTGCTGCAAGAAGAAGCTAGACCCGTCGCGATCGCGTTATTTAGCAATCCTTCTTTAATTTTTCATTTAGGTTTCGATCGCGCTAATTTAGTCGCTTCAGATTGGTATAAAAATTGTCGTCATCCCTACGTACAAGCAATTAGCAATATTTTGGATACTTTGGGAACTTGGGAGCAAGTTAAATATTTTGAGTTTCTAATTGCTTCGGGAGACGATCCGATGATGGGATTGCAAGTTAAATTAGACCGACAAACTTTCCCAATAACTCAAAAACCTTCAGAACTTTGTTCTCAATTAGAGACGCAAATCATTTATAGCTTTCATCGCGCTTAGTGTTAAGTAAAATAAAATAGTTAGCCAAGCGATCGCAAATTTCTCAATCGAATTGATTAAATTAGAGTTAAGTCATTTTTAACTCGTGTTTAATCTAAACTCAACAAAACAATGAAACCTCAATCAGAAAGCGACGCAACAACCTTTGGAGATTGGTCGTATATTGCGATCGCCAAACACTTCAAAAAAACAATTAAACACGAAAAAGAAGTTCTTAAAGACCGACACCCCGAAGAATTACACCAAATGCGCGTGGGAATGAGGCGTTTGAGAAGCGCGATCGCGGGGTTTGCACCTGCTTTAAATCTACCACCAGAGGCAGATGAAAAAAAGGTCGGTAAAGTAGCAAGAATTTTAGGACAATTACGAGATCTTGACGTGCTTGGAGATCTCCTCAAAAATCAATATCAACCCACTTTACCAACCAAAGAACAAAAACAACTTAATAAAGCTTTAGATGTCTTAGCCGAACAGCGCGATCGAGCATTTAAACAAGTTGAAGATACTTTAAAAGATAAACTTTATCTCAACCTCAAAACTGCTTTTCAAAATTGGTTAAAAAATCCTAATTATCAAGAAATCGCTAAAATTCCCATCGGAAATATTTTACCCGATCTTTTATTGCCTCAGATTAGCAAGCTTTTACTACATCCTGGTTGGGTTTTAGGCGTTAATTTAAATAAAAAAAACATTCAAATTCGCGATAACTTAACCAAAGAGCAAGTTAAAGATATTTTAAATAACGAAGGAACAATCCTTCATGAACTGAGAAAAGAGGCCAAGCGATCGCGCTATAATATGGAGTTATTTACTCAATTTTATGGCAATCCCTATCAAGATTATTTAAAAGACATAAAAGATCTCCAATCCGTTCTCGGCGATCTTCAAGATAGTTTCGTTTTAGCTGAGTTTCTCACAGAAGCTTTTGAAAAAGAATTTTCCGCTCGAATGCCCATCTTTGGCGAACAACTAGCGAAAACTCGCTATGAAAAATGGCAAGAATGGCAAAAATCCCAGCGTCGTTTTTTAGATAAAACAACTCGAAAAGACTTGCATCTTACTATTCTACAACCAACGTTAATAGAAACTACTGAGTCGCCAATACTAGAGGAGCGGGAAGACAAAGAGAAAAACTAGCTATGGCTGGCGAATTACGACCGATAAAATAGCCAAACGGGATTCGCGTTGTTAAAAAAATATAAAAGTATTTTTTCGTTTCTTAATATTAAAATAACCTAAAGATTACTTAGAGATAAATTAGTTGTTTATACTATTGAAGTAAGAGCGATCGCATTACTCAAACAACTATTGAGAATAAGATTTTATAAAACTACAGGCGGTTACGTATTTAAACCTTCTGAACGCCAAAATAATTCGCTTGACTCAAGATCGCGATCTCAGTTGCCCATTCTATATTAAGCGTTCTCTAAATTCAGTAAGTAATTTGAAGCGCGATCGCATACTTAGTTTAATTAATTAAATTGCGAGTAGTCTTATCAATTTGATGAGTTTGGGGTAAGCTAGGATATAGCATCGTCTCCAAAGTTATGTCATACGAGGAGCGATCGCCCATATGTGGTTACAAGTCTTGACATAGTTTCTAACTAAACGTACAAGCAATCTTAAGGTGTGTGAGGATAAGCAAACAAAATGACAAAATATTTCTGGTCTTTAATTAAAACTGCACCAGTTGTTGTAGGCGCTTCTATTTTAGCGATACAAGGCGCTAGTGCTGCTACAGAAACAGCTACCGAAAAGCTAACATTTCAATCTTCAGACAAACTAATAGCGCAGGCGCTGAGAAATGGGTCAACCACTAACAACAGCACCCAGCAAATGCTCGGACAGCGCGGCAGACTCAACCGGATGGACGGTCAGCTTAACGAGAAAAAAAGCGAATCGCTCGATCAAATCACCAGCGTCTCTGAATTGCGCGACGTAGAACCGACCGCATGGGCATATGAAGCGCTGCGCTCATTAGTAGAACGTTACGGCTGTATCGTCGGCTATCCCGATAGTACGTTTCGAGGTAACAGGGCCCTCAGTCGTTGGGAATTCGCGGCTGGGGTAAACGCTTGTTTGAATACCATCGAGCGTTTAATACAAGAAAACGTCGCCGTCCTCAAAGAA
>JALOOL010000141.1 GCA_025454425.1 Hydrococcus sp. Prado102
ACGACGAGAGGAACGCCTTCTGGCGCAATGGTTGCGATCGCGCCTCCAGGTTGTACGACAGCGCCGGGATGTCGAACGGATAACTCAAAAACCATGCCGTTTACAGGAACGTTAAGTATGCTCTGTTGTAGTTGGTATTGTAGAGATTTAATTTGGTTTTGACTCTGAGCGATTTGCGATCGCGTCTCGACGATTTGGGTTTGCAGTTCTTTAAGCTGTTTGCGAATTTCTGCGATCGCCAGTCTGCCTTGATGAAGATTTTTCTCATAGGTTTTCTGTTGTTTTTTCAATTCAGTTTGGTTCTGTTCGAGATCCGATTGCGCTTGTTTCACCTTCTGTTCGTTTTCAATCGCTTGACGTTCTACTTCATCGAGTTGATTGCCCGAAACGACTCCTTGCTCTCGCAAATTTTCATAGCGATCGACCATCGCTCGATCCTTTGCCAATAGTTGCTGAGCCGATGCTTTTGCCGTTCGATTGAAGTCAATTTTTTGCTGAATTTGGTCGATCGCTTGTAATTGCTCGGAAGCTTCGGCGCGATCGCGGTCTTGCTGCGTGCTAATGTTTTCCTGCAACTGATTTTCCAGTCGTTGCAAGTTGTTTTTTTGCTCGACAAACCCTGCTAATTTGGCTCGTGCTTGCTGTAAGTCAGCACGAATGACATTTGAGTTGAACTCGACTAAGGTTTGTCCGGCTTTTACCCTTTGACCTTCTCTGGCATTAATCGCGCTAACCGTTCCAGCAATGGGCGCATCGAGCCTAACCGTGTTTCCTTTCGGTTCGAGTCGTCCTTTAGCACTCCCGATGACATCGACTCTTGTTAACATTCCCCAAGGTACGATAGCGGCAGTAAAAAGAACGATCGCATAGAGCAATCCTCGCGTCCAAACCTGCGGCAAAGTATCGATCCCTTCTTGGGTAACGTCAGACCAATCGCGATCGACGGAGGGAGACTGGCTTGGATTCGCTGACGATTCTACGGCGATCGTTTGAGCGTTGAGTTTTTCATACAGTCCCGGCCCGAGTTGCCAATAACCTTTGTGAATTAAGCGAATGGCATTTAATAGCTCATGAGGAGGGGTATTTTTGAGCAAATAGCCTTTTGCACCAGCTTCTAGTGCTTTTTTGATGTATCCGACCTCATCATAGCTACTGAAGATCGTCACTTTTGTTTGAGGAAAGCGCTGGCTAATAATTTGCGTAATGGTCAATCCATCCATCCCTGGCATATTTATATCAGCGATCGCAATATCGGGATGCAGGGTTTCTATTTGTTGGAGTGCTGTTTCGCCATCTGCCGCAATGCCGACGACCTCCAAATCGGGTTCTGATAGCAACAGACGTAGCATTTGTCGAACCGAATTTTGGTCGTCTATTAACAAAATGCGAATCTTTGCAGGTTTGCTTTGGGGTTGAGCGATCGCAACGCTCGAATCGGACGCACAGAAGCTCAATTGCTCATCATTCATAGGAAGTGTAGGTTAGAACATGAGATTTCGGTTTAAAGGGAGTAAAGAATAGGGAGTGTGGGAAGTGTGGGAGGTGTGGGAGGTGTGGGGAGATAAGGGAAAATATTTTACTTTCGACTTTCGACTTTCGACTTTCGACTTCTAACTGACTACGCCATTTGTTGCTGGTTGAGATAAAAATACTGACCTCGCTTGGCGATTAATTCCTCATGAGTGCCGCTTTCGACGAGTACGCCGCGATCTAACACCAGAATCAAATCGGCATTCCGCACCGTAGAAAGACGATGGGCGATCGCGATGGTCGTCTGTTGCTTGAGAATGGTATTGAGGTTCGTTTGAATGATGCGCTCCGATTCGGCATCGAGGTTGCTAGTTGCCTCGTCTAACAACAGCAGGCGCGGTTTTCCTAACAAGGCACGAGCGATCGCCAAACGCTGTCTCTGTCCGCCCGATAACAATCCTCCGCCTTCGCCGATGCGGGTTTCGTATTTGAGTGGCAACACATCGATAAACTCTTCTGCGCCTGCTAATCGGGCAGCTTCGCGAATTTCTTCCATCGTCGCCCCCGGACGAGCGATGCTAATGTTTTCTCGAATCGTTCCCCCAAACAAAAACGTATTTTGATCGACTACGCCAATCTGCTGTCGCAGCGATTGCAGCGCTACATTGGTTGTCTCGTAACCATCAATCGAAATCTTGCCTGTAACGGGCAGATAAAGACCCAAAATCAGCTTAGCAATGGTCGTTTTCCCAGAACCGCTACGTCCGACGAGGGCGACGGTTTGCCCCGGTTTAACTTCAAAACTGAGATTTTCTAGGGTATTGGTATCGCTTTCTGGACTGTAACGAAAGGTAACGCGATCGAAACGGATGTGACCTTGCAGAGGCGGCAGGGTAGGACGAATCGATAGTTGCTGCAAGTCCTCTTCGGGGGGAGCTTGGATAACATCATCGATTCTCTCCACGGCAATAACGATCTCCTGAAACTCATTCCAAAGATCGGTCAGCCTTCTAAAGGGACTGATGACATTACCCAGCAACATATTAAAGGCAATCAACTGTCCGATTGTCAGTTGTTCTTGAATGACCTGCCAAACCCCAAACACGAGCAAGATTCTGGCAAGCATCGTTTCGACGATCGCGCTAGATAAATTGAGCTTCTCGCGCAAAATCTGCCCGGAAAAGTTAACTTTGACCGATTTATTAAAAAGTTCTTCCCAATGCCAGCGCACGGTTCGTTCGATTCCCATCGATTTAATCGTACCAATTCCGGTGAGCGCTTCAATTAAGTAGCTGCTTTCAATGGTTTTTGCCTGAAAAATTTCTCGCGAGATTCGCTTGAGAAAAGGCGTGGCGAATACTGCCAACACGACAAAAAACGGCACGATAACCAATGCTAGCAACGTCATCTGCCAGCTATACCAAAGCATCAATCCGATGTAGACAAAGACAGTTAATAAGTCGAGCGAGAGCGTCAAGGCATCGCCCGTTAAAAAGCGTCTAATTTTGCGATTTTCTTCAATTCTGGAAGTGATATCGCCTACATAGCGAGATTCAAAATAGGATAGGGGCAATTTTAACGTATGACTGATAAAACCGACGATCAGGGATAAATCGATGCGGTTGGCAGTGTGATAGATTAAGTAGCGTCGCAGGCTCTTAACGATTATTTGAAACAGGCTGAAGATGAGTAAACCGATCGCGATCGCGACCAAAGTTGTCGTGCTGCGCTCCACTACTACGCGATCTAAGAGAATTTGCGTTAATAAGGGCGTAACCAGCCCAAAAACCTGAATTGCCAAAGATGCAAGCAAAACTTCGAGCAAAATTACCCAATGGGGTTTGAGTAGCTCGAAAAACTTCCAAAAATTGTGTTGAGCTTCGGGTGCATCTTTGAGGAGCGCTGTAGGCTGTAATAATAACGTATAGCCAGCCCAACCTTTTAGGAATTCCTTACGAGTCAGAACTCGCCGACCGATGGCAGGATCGCCGATCCAGATGCGATCGCGAGTTATCTTATAAATTACGACATAATGATTGCCTTCCCAATGAGCGATCGCGGGTAGATTTTGTGCAGTTAAACTTTTTAGTTCGGCTTTGACGGGGCGCGGTGCAAACCCCATACTTTCAGCAGCAGTAACTAATCCTCGCAGCGACGCACCATCTCGGCTAACATTAGCAAGGGCACGCAGGCGGTTGATGCTAAAGCTTTTTCCCCAATAACGACCTATCATAACCAAACAAGCTACGCCGCAGTCAGTCGCGCTGTGTTGCTTATAAAAAGGATAGCGCCCGCTTGAATGCTGCCACCACTGACCGACTTTGACAGTAGGTTTGGGAAAGTATGCGATCGCTTCTTGTTGCTTGGGCTGTTTGCGTGGCTTTGGCGCGATGATTTTGGCAGGCGGGGGCGATTTAAAACCATTGAGTTTGTTGGCTTCAGAATCGCGAGGAAGACTATAAAGTTCGGTGGGTTGTGTTACCTGCCAAATTCCTTGTGGGGGTAACTCGGAGATAGGATAAATGTTACCTGGGCTGAGTTTTTGTCCGCTCGAATGCAAGATTTCGCCTCGACGAAGCAACAAAAGCTGTCGATCTTGCCAGAGGTGATGTGGGAGTTTGCCCGTCTGTAACTGGTGCTGCTCTAAGAGAGGCAGCATTTTTATCATCGTCTGTAAAGATGTTTGGGGGCAATTAGTAACGCTGTGATGGAGTAGTAGCAAATCTCGTTCGATCGCTCGGCGATGAAGATGCGCTTCTATGGCGGGATGTTTGTGAATTAGGGATTGCAAGCACTCGCGATCGAGGTAGTAAAGCTTCAAATTCATTGAGGCTCTAGCTTTGTACTCTTGAAAATTCTCCGCAGGAAACAGAGTAAGTTCGCCAAATGACGATCCTTGTTCTAGGGAAATAATTAAATTATCTGCGGGATCGAGCAGTCTGACTTTTCCTTCAACAATGAGATAGATTCCTGGGGTAGCTTCTGTTGATTCCCAAAAGAGTTGACCTACAGGCGGCTCTAGGGCAACAATTTTTTTTAGACAGTTGGCAAGTTCTTGCTCTGAAAGCGTCTCGCCTAAAGTTTGGCTTAGCTGCCCGACCAAATATTTTTCTAAAACCTCCATGATAAGTCGTCGAGTTAAGCAGATCGAGATGGCTGTAGATCGCCAATGGCGATTCTAAAATTTTTGCGGCACAATTGTTCTCCGGCTTGGCTGCTGTTGCGGGTGGAAAGTCCCATTTGTTTGAGGAGGCGGTTAATGTGGCGATCGCTTATTTCAATTCCTATTTCCTTAGCTAAATGTTTTCCCAACCACTGAGCCGTCCACTTCCTAAATGGATAGCCAAAATCTCTGGGATTGTTACTCGCCAGTTCTTTCAACCGTTCGAGGTATTGTTCGTTAACGGTTTTGGGTCTGCCCAGAGAATAGACGTATTTGTCTGCTTGCTCGGTTTGCGCGATCGTCATCCAATACCGTGCCGTGTCCTGAGAACATCCCAAAGCCGCGCAAATTTCTGCTTGCGATTGACCCATTTTGGTTCTCAAAATGATTTCGAGACGGCGGCGATACTCCGGTCGTAAGTCTTTAGAATTCGATAAAACTGAAATTATGAGTTTTTCTAATGAAGATACCGTACATCGCTTTTCTTGTTTCATAAACATTTCTCCTTCTTCGATGGTGCGTTATTGACTTACTAAAGCCGCGTGCAACTTATCGGTTATTAAAAAAGTAACTGCTCAAATTGATGTGGGTTGAGCCAAACACAAACAGGATGTGGCGATCGCACTCTAACCCTTCAATATTTATTCTCTAGCTCTGCGATCGCCAGCCCAAGGAGGCCCACCCGCCCAAGGCGGACGACCGGAGCCGTTACGAATTTGAATAACATCGCCGCTTTCGCGAGTAATGCGAAAAGCATCAAAATCGTAGTCGTCGTATTCGCCCACTACCGTAACCTGTTCTCCTTGAGATAGGTTGAGTTGGTGATACCAGCGCGGCCCTGCATCGACAATTACCTCTCCTGTGCCATCGTCAAGAATAAACTCGTTGCCCACCACGCTGCGAATAACGCCAGAGATAGTTATGCCGGGATTGCGTTGCAATTCTCCAATGGGAACTTGTGCGCGAACGTCTAAGCTCGTAACAGCAAGCAAAGTCGAACTTAAAGCGAGTAATATCGATGATTTCATAAGTTCTGTGGAAAAAAAGTTTTGCCAATATTACGAAGGAATAATGACAAAAAAATGACATTTTTTGTAAAGCACAGATGCGAATGATTTGCTTTAAACCTCAGCCAGCAAAGGCAAGACGATCGCAAAGGTAGAACCCTTGCCTAACTCGCTCTTAACTTTAATCTGTCCCTGGTGAACGCGAACGATTTGCTCGGCGATCGCTAATCCCAAGCCAAACCCGCCTTTTGCCTTACTGCGATTGCCCCTGACGCGATAAAACTGCTCGAAAATATGAGGTAAATCCTTATCAGCAATGCCGATACCCGTATCTTCAACTTCAATCAGAGCATGATAAGAACGGTTCGACAGCCGAAAGGTAATGCTACCGCCGGAAGAAGTATAACGACAGGCATTGCCAAGCAGATTTCCCACCGCTTGGGACAATAAATTAGAATCGGCTCGAACCATCACTCGATGGGTCGGAAAATCGATATTAAAATGAAGCGATTGTTTCGATGCCTCAAGCGACCATTCACTCGCGAGCGGCTTTAATAACTGAACCAGATCGAGCGCTTGCAGCGATTCGTCAATTAAGTTCCCATCGTTACGCGCTAGAAACAGCAATTGACCCACCAACATACTCATCGATTTGGTCAGCGTTACGATTTTCTCTAACCGTTGTCGAGGCACGGTATCGTCTTCTGGCGGAGCCATCAATCCTACCTGAGCATGATTTTGGATGCTTGCTAGAGGATTTCGTAGTTCGTGAGAAGCATTGGCAGTAAAACGCTGGAGTTGCTCGCAGGCTTGTTTTAATTGTTGATTGGTTTGCTCTAAATTGACCTGCTTTTCTCGGATCTCTTGTTGCAGATGTCGAAAGAGTTGCATGGCTAACATACTACTTCCGATGCCAATCGCGGCAGAAAAATACAAAACCCCCCACGTAACTTGTCGAGACAATGCCTGATGTTGTTGGCGTTCGCTCAACAAGCGCTCTTCTTCTTGGGCAAACAGATCGATCTCGGCGCGAGTTGCATTCATAACTTCTTTGCCCTCCTCTAACCAGTTGTGGAGTTGGGCAGTCGGAACCATGACCTCGCTTATCCCATTGAGCTTTTTGAGTTCGCCTTGTAGCGTGCGTTTTTGGTGCAGCACAAACAGAGTGTCATCCACCAACAAGCGAATCGTTTGCAAACGTTCTGTCTGTTCGGGATTGTCATCGACCAAATCTTTTAGATCCGCTAGCGCATCGGGAATCGTCTTAAGGGCTTGGTTATAAGGCGTGAGAAATTTTTCCTGTCGCGTCAATCCGTATCCGCGCACGCCATTTTCAGCATCGATCAATGCTGCAAGTAACCGTTTAGATTCTAGCCTTACTTGTTGCGTGTGTTGCACCCAGGCTTCATCTTCTCCCAAACTGCCTTTGAGCCAGATAAATGCTCCCAGAGAAGTTAGCAGACAAGTAACGGGAATGAAAATAATGATTGTTCCCCGTTGGGATACGGGTAGAGTTTTGAGGGCGCGGTAAATCGGACGAGCGATCGCTTTCATGGGCTAGTTTTGGAAGTATTAGGCGGAATAATTCGGTAGCCCGTCCCATAGACGCTTTCAATCCAACTATCTGCATCGAGTTTTTGGAGGCGTTGCCGCAATCGTTTTACCAGGGCGCTTACTGCGTTACTTTCTGGTTCTTTCCCCCATTCCCACAGCGATTGTTCGATCTGGTCGCGAGTTAAAACCTGCCGGGGATGGCGCAGTAGATATTCTAACAGTTGAAACTCTCGACTCGACAGTTTTATGCTCTGCTGTTGTCGTTGCACGGTTAGCGTCGTCAGATTCAGCCGTAAGTCAGCCAGTGCAAGGGTTTCTCCTCTCCACAAAGGCGATCGCCTCCCCAACGCTCGTACCCTGGCTAACAATTCTGGTAAATCGACGGGTTTGACTAAATAATCGTCGGCTCCCGCATCCAACCCCATGACTTTATCTGCGGTTGTATCTTTTGCAGTCAGCATTAGCACGGGAGCAGCTTTGCCAGCTTGTCGATACTGCTGGCACAGATCGGTTCCATCGATATCGGGCAGCATCCAATCGACGATCGCCAAGTCATATTCCTTCTCGCCGATCAACCACTGTGCCGTTACGCCATCTTCTGCGCAATCGACGATATGCCCGACTTGGGATAGGGCTGTATACAACGGCTCGATCTGCTCTGGTTCGTCCTCGATTAGTAGAATTCTCATGGAAACAGCGATCGTGAATACCAAGCAAGTTTAGGGAAGAGGCTAAAACGTCTCTACTATTATGTCAATAGTTTTTTAACTTTTATCAAGACTTAAATTGACTAGTTATGTCAAAAAAAAATCTTGACAAAATTTAGTTTTTAGTATCCAAATTTGGTTTAAAAACTCTTTTCCGTAAAATAGTTGACTATATTAAGACATCGTAAGCTTTTGGTTAAGGGTTTTTTTAATCGTTTACCTATTCTTTATAAAATTCAGTTTTTCCAGAGCTAGTTATGAGGACATAAAACGACAGTATAGGTCTTTTAAAAACCCCAAAATGCTTGACTGGCAAAGGTTTTGCCTGAATACTTAATTATTAATACAGTCAATCGACTTAAATTTTCACTATCCACTTTGGACTAAAAATAGTTTTTTGAAACAAGGAGAGAAAAAGTTATGGCGATCGTAAAAATTTCTGAACTTGCAGGTTCTGCATTATTTTCTGATTCAGAAACCTTTATGGATTCTATGAGAGATTTGACTGAAGACGAACTAAAGATTAGTGGAGGTGGTCGCGGAAAAGGCACATCCAAAACCGGATCTCCTAAATCTCCTAAATCCAAAACCAACACTGTGAAGAGCAAGAAAAGCTACAGTTATTAATGCTTGATGAGCTAACACCAACATTGTCAATACGTTGACATTAGTCTCTATCGATCGCGAATAGGGTTTCAATCATCGATGCAGATTCGTGTTAGATGTTGCGAACCCTATTTCGCGATTTCCCTCCCATATAATATCCTTTCTTTTTAATCTTGCTCCCTCTAAAAAGTATGGGGAGAGATTTGTAGCAAGGATGCGAGGGAATTGATATAAAAATTAGGATCGTGAAGAATGACTTTTCTGCTAAGCACTCAAAATGTTATCGAGTATTTAGTCGAGCGCGGATTTTGTCAGCCAGAAGAAGGAAATCTGAGTCAGATTAAATTAAAAAGCTCGAAAAACTTTAATTTATTAGTAAGTTTTCCAAACGTTTCTTTAGGAAATCGCCATTTTCTAGTCAAACAAGAACCTCACGATCGCAATGGAAAAGCTGATGGAGATTTTGCTAAAGAATGGCGGATTTATCAGTGGTTAGAAAACTATCCAAAACTCAGTCATCTTCGTCGAGTGTTTTCCGAAGCAATTGATTTCGATCGCTCGCGATCGGTTATTATTTTTAATTACTTGGATCGCTATGGAGATTTAGCAGATTTTTATGCAAACAACTCAGTTTTTCCAACGGCTATTGCTGCTTCGATTGGAACAACATTAGCCTCTATTCATCGCAGTACTTTCAACTCCCAAGAGTACAAAGATTTTCTCTTTAAAGATAGCCAACAAAAAATCGAACCCCCTAAATACTTAATTCGCGGACTAGAAAAGGTAACGCCGGAAATTTTTGGTCGGGTTTCCCAGGATAATTTAGCTTTTTTTAAACTGTATCAACGCTACAACAGTTTACAAGAGGCGATCCTCGAACTAAAAAATGCTTATCAATGCTCTTGTCTCATCCATAATGACTTAAAACTAGATAACATTTTACTGCACCTAGAATGGGAAGAAACTATTGCTAAAACAAAACACTGCGAAGATTCAATCGTTCGTATTATTGATTGGGAATTATTTACTTGGGGAGATCCAGGATACGATCTCGGAAAAATCTTAGCGAGTTACTTAAAAATGTGGTTGCGCAGTTTAACAATCGCAGGCGATATCGATCTCAAAACAGCGTTGCAGCTAGCAACAACTCCGCTAGAATTACTTCAACCTAGCATGGCGTCTCTAATAAAAGCTTACTTTCATATTTTTCCTGAAATATTAGAATCGCGTCCCGATTTTTTCAAAAGAGTTATACAATTTACAGGTATTTCTTTATTGAGAAAAGTTTGGCTAAGTATTCATCACTGCGAGCCTTTTACTAACAGCAAAGTTTGTATGCTTCAGGTTGCCAAAACTTTATTGTGCGACCCTCAAATAGCAATCTCAAATGTATTTGGAACTACTGAATCCGAACTAATAAATTTTAGTTGCGTCCCCGTCTAAATATAGCGATTTTAAATAAAATGAATCAACAACTGTTAGATGTTTTATCCGATCGCCAAGCAACTGTTTTTGAAGATATCGTTAACAACATACAAATTCAATCTAAATTCAGGATCGTTCATTCTTGCTACCAACCCTTAGAACTAGACGACGAGGTAGTCAAAAAACTAGAACAACTCCCTAGCGATATTCAACATAAATATCTAAGATTACAACTCCAAAATTTTTTATACGGGATTTATTTCAAAGGGGACTTAAGAACTTTTTTGGCAAATGATGAAACACTAAATCATTCCTTGCATTCTGAAACTTTAGAACATAACCATACATTAGACTCAGACAAAGCATCCTTTAGGAGATTGCACGAAAGTAATTGTGGCGATGGTTACTTCGATCTCGGTTGGCGCGTTGTCAAAAAGGAAAGCGATAATATATTTTCCGTACATAAAAACAGTTTGACACTAAAAATCGATCGCGATCGCCATTTGCATACATCGCAAGGTTCTGTCACAGTAGGTAATACAGTTGCTGTTAAAATGCCTCGGAATTTAGTCGAACAAGAGTTTTATGTAGCAGTAGGCAATGCAGGACTCGCTTATCTAAACGATAATTGCCAAACAGTTAATATCTACTTTAACATCTCTTTTGAAGGCGCAGTTTTTATTACCAAAAGCCTCACGCAACAGTTAAATGAAATTGGAATTCCATTTACTTTTAAAGTTTTGTACGATCCCGATAACTACGAACGTTATGATGCAGGAGTTCTCAACTTTGAGTCAGATAAATATTTAGTCGTTAGAGAAATCCTTCAACCTATTTGGCAAAAATACCATTCTTACTTTGGCAGAGAAACTCCATTTTTGACAAAGTTGCTCGCACCAGGACTTAGTTTAGCAGAAGTGCCAAGCGATCGAGAAACGCTCCAAAACTGTTTTGGCATCAATCGCTGTCGGATTCTTGCAAACGCCTTGCAAGAAGCATGGCAAAATGGAAATAACTCTCCCAACGAGCGAAGAATCGCTATTTGGGAGCATTTTTCTTCTGTTGGGATCGATCTCAAGTATCCTTACTTAAATGCTAATTCTAAGGATGTTTATCTTCCATTAGTTTTTCACGATCGCGCCAAAATCAGCTAAGATACGAGCGTGATTCCGCAACAATCCCAACAAATTCAAGCGATTTTTTTGAATTTCGGGGTTTTCGTCCATCACTAATACGCTTTCTGCTCCGTCGAAAAATGTATTGACTTTTGGCGTAATTTGTGATATGGAATCAACTAATAATTGATAATTGCGATCGCTTTGTGCGGCTTGCGTTTGCGGGACTAACTGAACTAGTGCGTCGTAAAAAGCTTGCTCGGATTTTTTCTCAAACAGTTCGGGACGCACTACAGCGGTAGGATCGAGTTGTTGCTTGTCTAAATCGCCCTTAACAGCTAAACGAGTGGAACGGTTGACGGTTTCGTAAATCGCCGCCAACATCCCGTTATTGCGGATATTCTGAAGGAATAAAGCGCGATCGCGAACGTCTAACAAATCTTGCAAAGCTCTTTTAGTATATTCTGGGTCGTCTTCTCCTAATACGGCATTCACTAAGTCGTAATCGATCTTCAACTCGTCTTCTAATAAAGTATGAATGCGTTGAATAAAGAATGCTTGTAAAGCTTCGAGAGGAGAAGTTTTATCGGGATGTGCCACCACAAAATCGGTCGCCCCTTGTTCGAGCAATTGTACCAAATCGATCGGCAATTGAGCGTACCAAGTAATATTGATTATGGCATTGGCAGCACGACGCAAAGCAAAGGGATCGGACGAACCCGTAGGTAGCATTCCCAACCCAAAAATACTCACTAATGTATCGAGGCGATCGCTAATACCAACCACTTGCCCCGTCAGGGATTCTGGCATCATATCCTCAGCGGTGCGCGGTAAATAATGATCGAAAATTCCTTGGGCGACGTTTTGGGATTCCCCGCTGGCGATCGCGTATTTCTGTCCCATCACGCCTTGTAGTTCGGGAAATTCGTAGACCATTTGCGTGACTAAATCTGCCTTACACAGCGTCGCCGTACTTTCGATCTCATTTCGTTGTTGTTCGTCGAGATCTAATTGTTCTGCGATCAGTTGGGAAATTTCGATAATGCGGTCTACTTTATCGTGCATCGTGCCCAACTCCTCTTGAAAGGTAACGTTGGCAAGTTCGGGAAGATAGCTATCGAGGGGTTCGTCGCAATCGGCTTTGTAGAAAAACTGTGCGTCGGCTAATCTCGCCCGAATCACTCGTCCATTTCCCGCCGAGATAATGTCAGATTTTGCAGGATCGCCGTTGGAAATCGTAATAAAATTGGGCAGTAAAGGCGAATAACCATTCTCCCCTACTTTTTTAACGGGAAAATAACGCTGGTGAGTCACCATCACCGTAGAAATTACTTCATCAGGAAGGCTGAGGAATTCTGCATCAAATTTTCCCACAACGGCAGTAGGATATTCTACTAAATTAACCACCTCATCTAATAAATCGGTTGGCATCTGGGCGATCCCGTCTATTTCTTGTGCTGCGGTTTTAACTTGTTGCTCGATTTTTGTGCGGCGAAGGCTGGGATCGGCTTCTACATAAACAGAACGCAAGCATTCGAGATAATCTGATGCCTGTGGAATCGAGATGGATTGAGGATGTAAAATACGATGTCCATAAGAGATGCGATCGCTTTTAATCGTCGAAGAACCGTTAACCAATTCCAACGGTAAAATCTCGCTATCCAACAAAGCCACCAACCAACGAATCGGGCGCGAAAAACGCAAATCGCCATCGCCCCAACGCATGAACCGCCTACCTTCTAATTTGGTAATCCATTGAGGTACGAGGTTTTTTAAGATTTCCGCAGTCGTCCGTCCGAGTGTTTTTTTCTCGACAAATACGAAATCTCCTTTATCGGTTTCTCGAACGAAGAGGTCTGTAACTGCGACTCCTTGCTTGTTAGCAAAGCCTTCGGCTGCTTTAGTCGGTTTTCCCTCTTTAAAAGCCGCCCCAGCAGGAGGGCCTTTTACTTCTTCTGTGCGATCGCTTTGTTTGGCAGGAAGTCCTTCGATGAGGATTGCCAAACGGCGAGGCGTTCCGTAGAAAGAGATCGCGCTTGGAGTCAAAAATTGTTCGTCTAAGGTTTTCGGGATGCCCTCTTTCCATTGAGCGATCGCGCGATCGACAAACTCGGCGGGTAATTCTTCAACTCCGATTTCTAATAAAAAATTAGGCATAAAAAATTATCTATACATTATATACACGAGCTAGTACGAGAAGACAGAATGGAAAAATACTTTTGTAAAGGCTTTAAGAAGCTTTTTACCGGGAAGTTATTCTGCCGTGCTGCGCTAGTTCAAATAGTTTACCTCGCTCTCGATTGCTATGTTTGAGATTACTATTTTTTATCAATAAATCTCGATCTTTTGACAAATAAAAGCTTGGGGAGCAAGACTTTTGTAGAGTCAGACGATTAAAATAGAGATAATATTACTTAATGTAGATCGGTTCGGAACGTATCGATAGTATATTTTTTACTTAGCTTCCGCGATCGGCTTCGGCTTCGCTGCTGCCCCCAGGGCAATCGCTTCCGATTTGATAAAGTCCACTTTTTTTCAGTTATTTCTCATCATGCTTCAAGAACCCCAAACCATCCGCTACTATCAAAGACTGACCGATGCCATGGTGGATTTGTGGAATAGAGGTCATCGCTATGACGAAATCCGCCTGTACTTAGAGGGATATCTAGCTTGTCTGCGCCATACGAATATCCTAGAACCCTATCAAATTCATAAATTAGAGGAGGATGCCTTTCGATTTTTCCACGACCCTTCTAACTTCGAGCTACCGCTTCCACAAACAGAAACCGATTATTATTAGGGCAGGCTCGTCGAACCTACCCTAACCCTTCTGTATCTTTTTAGGACGCTAAAGCTACTTCAACCATCTGCTGTAGTTCGCCGCTTTGATAAAGCTCGATCGCGATATCAGAGCCGCCGACGAACTCGCCGTTAATGTAGATTTGGGGGATAGTTGCCCACTGAGAATACTCTTTG
>JALOOL010000142.1 GCA_025454425.1 Hydrococcus sp. Prado102
ATAAATTAGGGGTAACTGGTTCTTTTGACGAGTGAATATATACCAGTACAGCAGTCGCCGCAGTATATTCTTTTTATCTGGAGACTTAGTTAACAAAGACAACAGGTATTGAGACACAGCAAAACGTATTCGTCTTTCTACTTTACTTCCACGAAACCAAGTCAGCAAACGCTTCTTTAGACTTTCGGGAATATATCCCATTTGGGAAGTATTGTGACCGTTGAGAAGAATGGTTGCAAAGGCGAGTCCGTTAGCGCGAGTATAGGGCCCATAAGCAATTCCCGCACGTCCCCATCCAGGTTGAACTAGTGGCTTTATGCGTAGTGCATTGTTATCGATGCCAATCGTCCCTTCAACATCTATCCCTTTACGAGTGACACCAGTAGAACTTTGAGTCCCGATAACTTTACCCGTGCGTTTGTTATCTGCATACAAATCGGTGAAATCATTACTGACTGATTTAGTCTCGCTCAAAACCTGTTTGTCCATTATTTGACACAATAACTATAGTATTTTTCATATTCTCGTAGGTTGGTGTTGAACGATAGTGAAACCAAACATCTAAAAGCTTTGTTGGGTTACCCTTCAAGAAGCAAGCTACGTACCTCAACCCAACCTACATTTCTAATAGTGTTTTTCAATGTCTCCTTCTGCCTGATGATGATAGCGTCGGAAAATTTCATGTTCTTGAAAAAAACAATTAAGAAAGTCTCCATTGGAGACATCGCCCAAAGTAGACCAATTAGGTTTAGGTAAAAGGCGAGTCATCTGCGATTTATGTTGTTCTAAGGCTGCGCGTTTATTGTCTAGAATATCTCCTATATAAACAGAACATTGAAAATCCTGTAGCAAACGCAAGCCAAAACCATAGTCTAGGGTATTTTTGAGAATAACAGACCGTAGCGGTTCTTTCCTAGCAAATAATTCTACCCAGGGCCAATGAAACCAAAACCAGATAGGATATTCATAAACGATCGCGTCTTTTGTATAAGATTGCAATGCAGATTTGATAATTCTAGTCGTCGCTAAATGGTCTTCCGACCACAACAAGGGTTCTCTAGAATAAGGAAGAAAAATTTCTTCTGGCTGTTGTTGGTCGAGAATCTGTTTTACTTGGGCAATAGCCGTTGCTTCTAAATGTTTTAACTTAGTTTCTTCAAGCTTGAGGCACAAAACATCATCTTGTTTCAATCCTAATACTTGGGCGCAAGCTACACCTTCATTTTGTCGAATTATTTTTAACTCATCTTCTGAGATTAAGTGTTTGTGGGACTTGCTCCCATCTGTCATAAAGACAATTTTTACATCTGCACCCGCTTGTTTCTTTTTGAAGATGATACCTCCACAACCAAGGGTTTCATCGTCAAAGTGCGGGGAAAATACGATCGCAGATTTCTGTAAATCTTGTTGCTCGTATTCGCTACAGTTGTTTATAAGTATTTTTTTGTATAGTTGACTGACTTTGTTTGCGATCGCCGATTTACTCATTACAGATCCTTTTAACGCGAAAAAGACGATTAAAATCGCCGTCTTTCAAGAATTGTAATTCAGAAAAATGTAAGTTTTTCGGTTTGGTAAGAATAATGCTTCTAAATGAAGTATTAAGTAGAAAAATTCTGTATAATAACCTTATAAAAGATAGTTATACAGAAAAATTCCGTAAAATAAATAGTTAGCTGGCTTCGTCTCAGGCAACCGTGTGTAAATTGCAATAATTGGTAAGGAGTCGTGTACGTTGACTACTAATGCTGAAATTGAAGAACGGTGGGTTGAGGCTTGGAATGATTTGTTTGATATCGTTGGAGAAAGGTGGCAAGTTGATTGTTTGCTTCCTGATGGGTTAATTGTGGATACTGAAACTTGCAAGGGTTGGCTACAAGAATCAGCGTATCAAGGCTATTGTTTGAAGGTTGAAGAGGGTAGGGTCAAGGGAAAACGTGGCATTGTGGTTTTACGCTTCAAAGAGGGTAAATCGATATAATTTGAGAGTAGGGTCTAGAATCAACCGTTGCGTTACCATGCAAATCACTCTGAATCTTGATGAGTCTCTTATCAATGAAGCCCTTGAACTGACTAATATTTCCACGCAGGAAGAATTGGTGGTTTTGGCTCTGCGCGAACTGGTGCGAGCGCGCCGCAAAAAAAACCTCCTCGATCTCGCGGGGCAAATCCAGTTTACCGAAGACTTCGAGCATAAAGACCTGCGCGAGACTCGTCGTGCTGCTGATTGATACCTCGGTTTGGATCGGCGTGTTCCGCGATCGCACAGGTCAAGTCCGTCAAAAGCTCGAAACACTGATTGACGATCGTGATATTTTTCTGGCACGATTCACCCAACTTGAACTGCTTCAGGGAAGCTTGAACGAAAAAGAGTGGACACTCCTTTCCACCTATCTTGAAACTCAGGACTACGTTGAACTGACTAATGATTCCTGGCAAGCAGCAGCGCGAATTTTCTATGATTTACGTCGTCAAGGGCTGACAGTTCGTAGTCCGATTGATTGCTGTATTGCTCAGGCGGCCTTGGAGAATGATTTACTGTTGATTCACAACGATCGCGATTTTGAGACGATTGCTCAAGTACGATCGATCCAACACTTCCGTTTTCAACCTTAAGCCTTTTGAGAGGATTTGGATCGTTGCGGAGCAACGGGACGTAATTGGGAGATCTCGGTGAGGGCAGCCAGCTAACCAGGCGTTGGAGCAGCGATTTGAAATCTTCTCGTCTACATTCCAGTTCTCTCGTCGCCGCTCAACTTTGTCGTTATCTATACAATATCGCTTTCTCTCTACTATCTAACCTTTTAACATTTACTTTAATCAATAATTTCTAAAGGTTTTCGTAACGAGCCAGCAATTTTTCAACAATGCGATCCCAAGAAAATAACTCAACTGCTCGTTGATGACCAGCTTCTCCCATCGATAGTCTGAGGTTATCATCTCTCAAAAGACGAAGTGATGCTTCTGCTAATGCTTCTGAATCGCCAGATTCAAATACAAATCCCGTTTTTTCATTTAAAATAGCTTCTGGAATTCCTCCGATACGACTGCCTACAACGGGAAGACTGCCAGCCATAGCTTCGAGAATTGGCATTCCTAATGCTTCGCTTAATGAAGAGTTGATATATATATCTGCATCTCGATAATATTTGTCGAGTTTTTTATGAGAAACCGAACCGCAAAAAGTAACTCGTTTTGACGCTTCTGGAGACAGTAGCTTCTGTAATTGTTCGTAATAACTTAAGGTTTCACCCGTTACAGGATCGGCAGTATAAAATGAAATTAAATTCGCAACTTTGGGGTCGTCATCGCTTAAAGCAATAATAAATTCTTTTGGTAACGTACCTATTCCACCAACAATATCGAGGCTAACGTTGGGGAATTGCTCTACTACTTTATTAAAAGCTTCTAATAATACGTGTACGCCTTTTTCTGGAGATACTCTACCGACAAATAGTAGCTTTTTAATATCTTTTTGCTCTGCGTATTCGTCTGTTTCTTTTTTACTAAAGAAATGCGAGTCCACGCCGTTATAAACGGTTTGACATTTACTAGCAAATTCTGGAAATTGTTGACGAACTTTTTCGGTGATGAATTCGCTACAGCCAACAATTAAATCTGCATATTTCAGTCTTGGCGCGATCGCGTCTCGGTCTAATTGCGATAACCATTGACAGTGCATATGCAGCACGATTTTAATTTTAGGGTTCAGCGAACGTATAATCGGAATAAATTGCGAAAAGTTATGAAGATGAACGATGTCAATTTTTTGCTTTTTTAATTCATTGGCTACTATCAAACCATAGGTAAAATAATAGAAACTAGAAGCATAATCGGGTTTTTTAGTCGTAAAAATCCCAGGAATTTTGTTAATAATTTTTAGTAATAATTTATCGCTGACTGTTGGAATAAATTGATAATCTACCCCTTCATGAGATTCGGTTGTTTTCTGTAAGGTTTTACCTTTAGTTGGCGTATAGACAATTACATCGCAATTGGGAGCCAAACGACGAACTATCTGAGCAGTCACAATCCCTATAGAATCTCCTGGATTGGGGAATGAAGTATAGAGGAAAGGTTGATTGACAAAAGCTATCCTCAATCTCGTTTTTTTATCCATAGCAACTCACTAAAAAAGAGAAAGGTAAAATGACAAAGCGGTAGGCAATTCTAACGCTGTAATTTTGAAATTACTGCTTGCTCGCAATCTACGTTAGATTGTTCAATGCCTTACAAACGATCGCCAAACGACCTCCACCACCCAAAGCAAAGCAGGATAGCTGTATAGTATACCGCATTTTTTTTAATAACGCCTTAATATCGTTCTTTCTGCTACATATCAGCGGTATTGGTGCTAAAAAAATATTAATAATACACTTTAGTTTTTCGAGCGATCGCTTACTGCGATCGCGTCTCTACTTTTGGCTATAAAACTGCGTGTTTCCTCAATATCTTTGGCAGGTGATGGAAACATATAAATCGTAATTTCATCAGTAAATTCTTGAAAAATGTCTCGATCGAACTCATCAGAAATAGTTACTAACCGCAAGCGATCGCCTTCAATAGTCAGAGATAATAAATCTGTAGTTACTGAGGTAAGGTACGAAAATGCGTTCATCCGTAAGCTGTTGCTTAATTTGATTAGTAACCCAAGTTGCGAGTTCCCGCCCCAGCTAGAGGAGCGGCTACTACTCCCCGCTCCTCTAGTACAGTGGCAACCCGCAGAATTGCCGCCTCATTATAAGGAGCAGCAATCAACTGTACTCCCAGCGGGAGGCTCCCCGGACGTTGAATCGGAACTGAAAGGATCGGTAAGCCAATAAAGGAGAGGGGCTGAGTATATAGCCCCAAACTCGCCCGAACGAGTTCTTCTTTCCCATTGAGCATCATAGTTTGTTGACCGATTTTGGGAGCCGGAAAAGGCGTAGTAGGAGCTAGAATGATATCGATGTTTTGAAATACCTCCCGAACGCGATCGCGATACCAACGGCGAAACCGTTGTGCTTGCAGATACCAACTCGCAGGAATTAAAGCGCCAGCCAGAAAGCGATCGCGCGTTGCTGGGTCAAAATCTTGAGGGCGGGATTTTAAATCGGCTAGATGGAGATTAGCACCTTCGCTGGCGGTAATGACAAATGCTGCTGCCCTGGCTCTATGAGACTCTGGTAGCACTACCGATTCTCGAACGTCTAAGACGCGAGCGACTTGCTCGACAGCTTCTAATGCTGCTGAATCGGCTCCTTGAGTAAAATAGTCTGTTGCGATCGCAATTCGTAAATCTTCAATTCCTCTCTCTAGTTGAGGCAAACATAACTCCGGTTGTCGATGAGTACAAACGGGATCGAGCGGATCGAATCCTTGTAAGACATCGAATGTCATTGCAATATCCCGAACCGAACGAGCAAACGGGCCGACACAATCGAGGCTATGAGCTAGCGGTGCGGCTCCTGCTCTCGACAAGCGCCCGTAAGTCGGTTTTAACCCAAATATCCCACATAAAGCAGCCGGAACCCGAATAGAGCCATTAGTATCGCTCCCCAGCGTTAAGGGAACTAAGCCTGCTGCTACCGCCGCCGCCGAGCCACCAGAAGAACCTCCAGCAATCCTCGTCAAGTCATGGGGATTATGGGTAGCGCCGTAATGAGTATTTTCGGTGATGAATCCGTAAGCATACTCATCCATGTTCAGCGCGCCTACTAAAACGGCTCCAGCCTCCCTTAAAGCTGCAACCGCTGTCGCGTCGCGTTTAGCTGGGGAATTTTTTGCATTGATTTTGGAGCCAGCAAGAGTAGGAATGCCAGCGATATCGAATAAGTTTTTTACGGCAAAGGGAACGCCAGCTAAGGAACCTGGATTCTTCCCCTCGGCGATGAGCCTATCTATTGCTTGGGCATCTGCTAAAGCATTTTGAGTCATAATTGTAGTAAAGCAGTTAAGCGAGCGGTCTGCTTCGATGCGACCTAGAGCGGCTCCTGCAATTTCTTTGGCACTCACTTTGCCTTGCCGAATAGCTTCAGCGATGGCGACAGCATTAGCTTGCATTAAATCTAAGGTCATGACTCGACTGCTAAAGCAACTTTAATATCATTAGGACTTACGCGATCGGGAGAGTTTTTATACTATGTGTATTGTAAGGTGGGCAATGTCCACTCTACCTATGGTGTCTCTGCGTAAGTCCCGATCGTTTAACTGAGAGAATTATGAGTCAGTTAGACGATTTCTAAAAGCACTTTAGCAAATTAATCGAGAATATTGCTAATTTAAACGACCAATTAAGAAATTTAACCTTAGCTTGGCGTAAATTTCTTAGCCAATTGATGCTATTCGTTTTTGTTTTAAAGTTCTGTTAGTCACTTGAGATTTCTGAGCAATTTGTTCTTCCCAAAGTCTTATCAAATTTTTAACGGTTGTCTCCCAACTATATTTTTCAATATAGCTTCTACCTTTTACACCCATTTCTTTTCGCAAACTATAGTTTTCTGTTAAAATTTTGAGCTTGCTACTAAAGTCTTCTATATTTTGGGGTTCAAACAAAAAACCATTCCAACCATCTTGAATATCTTGTGGAATTCCTCCAGCACGAGGAGCTAAAACAGGCAGTCCAGATGCTAGAGATTCGATAATGGTAAGCGCGCGATTTTCTTTTTCTGAGGTAGTTACATAAATATCGCTATTTGCCAAAATTGCTGGGACTTCATTGTGTGAAACTCTCCCGAAGAAATGAACGTGGGGAAGTAGAGGCTTTAATGCACTTGCTATTTCATCGCGCATCGGGCCGTCACCAACAATTATTAAAGCTAATTGTTCGGGATTAATCTTCTGTACGATTTCACTAAAAGCATCGATCGTAAACTTCCAACCTTTATCGGGGGTTAATCGACCGAGGAAAATCAATTTTGTTTTGCGATCGCAATCTAATAACCCATATCTTTTCTCAAAAAACTTTTCTTCTCGAAGATTTGGAGTAAATTGTTGGGGATCGAATCCATTTAAATTTTCGTAAATGGTATTTTTGATACCAATTTCAACGAGTTTTTGATGGGTAAAAATATTATGAATTAAGGTAGCATCATAAGCATTGTAAACCCAACTCAGAAATTTCTTAAAAAGAACTTTAACTAAGATCATTCCCTCATTCGGCAAAGGAATTGTTTTTTCTCCAATGGGAAAAGACAAATAATCATCGAGATATTCTAAGAAATTAGTTCTAAAAAAACCAACGCAAGGAATCCCCTTTTGTCTGGCATAATCGATACCAGCAATTCGCCAAAATCCGACAAATAATCTTTCTGGTTCATCTACATGAATAATATCGGGTTCAAATCTTTCTAATTCTTGTAAAACGACTTTGTAAGAATTTTTACTAACATTTCTCTCAAAATTTATATCCATAAAAGAAGTACTTTCTAGATTGACGATATTTAGACCAGAAAGCATATTTCCCGTATATTCTTGCCAATTTGGATAGATATTAGCAAGAGCGCTGTAGTCTGGACAAAATAATAAAACTTGATGTCCCCACTGACTGAGTTTGTGGAGTCTATGTAAACCACTAATCGTTACTCCATCAATAACAGGAAGAAAGCCAGAAGTAATAATGGCAATTTTCATTCGACTATAAGTGAAAATTAAGCAAACTGTTGCTAACAGTAAATCAAATCAAAATTATATTTACTGTTATGCTTTGGTTAAGATTGGGTTAGGCGATCTATTAAATTAATTTTTGACAATCTAAACAACTTTTGTAAGAGTTATTTTATGGATTAATCATCTGTTATTTTCTTGAATTAAAAACCTCTATCAAAAGAAAGATTGAGAGATTACTAAAATCAATACGTTAAGCAAAAATTCTCAGAAGTAAACAAAGGTGTAAAATAGCGATCGCCATTATAAATCAATCAAAAAAATATTAATTAATTTTTTAAAACATAAAAAGTTTTTTAATAAAAAAAATCAAGACTTTTTGGTTTAACCTATTAAAATAAAAAACAACTATCTATTTACAAGTTTGTTTTATGAAAATTATAAAATTTTTAGATTATCAGATGATTTAACTAGCAGAGCGATCTGTGAATACAAAGTTTTACAGTGTTTTAAAAATCTCATAAGTGAGTTACATTGTCTTCTTGCTTAGCAGTTGTATTCGCTCCTAAAGTGACTTTTCTCCAAGAATCCTAGCCATCAAAGGCTTAGCTGTTTTTGGTAAAAGAATACAAATTGTAGAAGAAAAAAATTAACAAAAAATAAATCGACCGATTTATTTTTTTTGAGTTAAGCTAAATATTATTCAGTAAATAAGTCGGCTTAAGCTAGGTTGAAAAACCTAAAAATTATTCACATCAGGTTAAAAAATATGTTGATCTCAAACGATTACGCATTTCATCAGAGAACTGGAATGGTAGGTAAAGTAATTGGTTATGGACATCAAATAGTTGACAATTCTTCCATCCGAACACTAAAAGTACTAGTATGCGAACAAAATCAACTCGGTAAAAAGCGTTTTATCATAGAGGATTTAGCTTCTAGATGGATGCCGATGAAATAGGATTGCGTTGGAGATCGGACAAATCTCGTCTCAGTTGGCTAACAATAGGTGTTTCCAAAGAGGGTGAAAATAGATTCGCTCTCTATTTTTTTGCTCTCAACGAGTTTGAACTTTTGACTTTCGACTTTCGACTTTTGAAGACAAGGCAGACAAGAGATCGTTGAGAGGCTGAGTTAACAGATCTTTGCGATCGCTCGTTAACGGGATAACAGACGGTCTAAAGTTGATATAGTAACTTATCTTTAAAAAAATCCTATGAGTTCTCAACCGAATTCAGATTGGGAGCGTAAACTCCAAGACTTAGAAACCGAAATTCATCAAACGACCCCGATTAATAATACCAATATCCCAGAGGAGGCGCACAATGCTGTTTACCGCATACAGCTATGGTTTGACAGTTTACCTCCGGTGGGAAGATTAGCAGTCGCGCTTGTCGCAATGACGATCGCATTTTCTATACTCAGTACCATTTTCAAGGTAATCACTTCTTTATTAAGTGTCGCTGTCGTTGGAATCGTCTTGTATCTAGGATACAAATTCTTCATGACTCCTCGTCATGATTAGCGTTATGCAAGCGGGTATGTAACTTAAGTTACTAGTGCTGAATGGCAGAAATAACTGTTCGGTAAAAAAATGACTTAAAGCCTTGACGAGCCACTATTTTTTCCTTCTGCCTTCTGCCTCTGGAGGGGCTGTGTGGCGAGGTCTCCTCGCCACCTTGTATGCCCCGTCCCTCTGCCTTCTTGTACCAGTTAGAAATTTTAGCTTTCTCGACCCCCTTTTTTACAGTGACCAGTGATCAGCGATCGGTTATCAAAACTAGAGACAAATACAGTCGTATTCGGGCTTCTTTTAAGTAATCTAAAAACCAGGGAACAAAGAACTAACGACTAGGGACTATTGACTAGGGGCACACGCTATGGGTCATGGTCGTGTGGACGTACCACTACTGGTCGCGGTAAGGGCGAATAGCCATTCGTCTTTACTGATAACTGATAATTGATAACTGATAACTGTTTTATGTCCAGCCCACCGATCGAGCGCGGTAAGTTTCGAGTTAAAGGAAAATTCATTTCTGTGCCTTCTATAAAGGCTTTACCACTGCTTCCGAGGCGCTTGGCTGCCTGGACATTAGAAGTTTATTTATTGGCGGCTAGCGCGGTCATTCCCTACAGTCTGGGTACGTATATCGAGTCGCAATCGCCCTCCGAAAAAGTCCCGCTCAATCCCGTACTGACTAATGTAGAGCAAGCGATCGCGCAAACGCTGGGATTACCTCGCCATCAGAATCAGCCTCTGGTCGCTCCAGCGACCAATTTAGTCTGGTGGCTAGCTTTAACGAGTCCTGTAGTTATAACGGGCTGGCAGCTTTATATTTTGGGCAAAACGGGGCGAACTTTGCCGAAACGCTGGTTAGGAGTGAAGGTAATTACCGAGTCGGGCAAGTCTCCTAATTTATTGAGGGCGATCGCGCGTGAAGGCGGCATAAAATGGGGATTGCCACTGAGTACGGCTTACCTACTCTGGCGCTATTGTGGGGCGTTTCCCAATCTTTTTTTACTGGTAGGACTGACGGGAGTAGCTGTTATTTTAGAAGGTGGAATGCTGCTATTACCGTCGCGCCGTCGTCCTTTACACGACTTAATTCTTAAAACTGTCGTTGTCGATGCGAAAGCTTCTTACCGTAGGGCGCGCGTGTCACCTCAACCTCAGTCCGTTACCGTAGAAATACAGCAATACCAGCCTTATCGCTTAGAAGAGGAGAGTCGCTATCGATTACCGCCTGAAGGAGTCCATTCTCTCGCCCTTTTCCCACAAATCGAGAGTAAGCAAAAAAGTCTATGGTTGTGGATGCGCCAACATCCAGGGACGACTTTGCTCATTTGTACCTTGGCGGGAATGAGTTTTGTCTTGGCAACCTTTGTCGCTACGCAGGTTTATATTCAAGATAAGGCAGATCGCAGGCAATCCCAAGAAGAGGAAAATGAAGCTTTCTTAACACTAGTAGATCGTTTGGGGGCGACTTCAAGCGATCCTCTAGAAGAGCGTAAATCGGTTATCTTAGCAATGGCACGATTGAACGATCCTCGCGCTTTGCCTTTATTGGTCGATTTACTCGGTCAAGAAACGAATCCTGCTTTGATGGACGCACTCGGACAAGCGATTGAAAGCACGGGGATTAAGGCAATTCCGTCTTTGCGACAGTTAAATCAATCGCTATCGAATCAACTGCAATCTCTTTCTCTAGAAAATTCTGCTAAAGAAAGACAGTTGGTAGCTATGCGCCTCAAAGCGACAAAAAGCGCGATCGCAAATTTACTCGTTCTTTCTAGCACTCAGTTAGACAGTGTAAACTTACAACGTGCAGATTTAAGTGCGATCGTTACAGAATCGGGCGATTTTGTATTGGTATTGGATCGCGTCGATTTATCTGGGGCAAACTTTCGAGGAGCAATTTTAAATCAAGCTAGCTTTAGAGGCACAATCTTTAATAGCGTTGGTGAAGATAAGCGTCTGGGGACGTTTGACGATGCGATCGCAGATCTTAGCGGCGCTTCTCTTAGAGAAGCTAATTTATCAGAAGCATTTTTAAGTTATGGCGCGCTTAAAGGGGCAAATTTGATGTATGCAACGCTCAATCGCGCTAATTTGTCTCGCGCTCAACTAATAGAAGCCAATTTCAGCAGCGCTCAATTGCTTGAGACGAATTTAACCGAAGCGAATTTAGAAAGAGCGAGTTTGACGGGTGCGGATTTGGCAGAATCGCTCTTTATTGGCGCTAATCTTCAAGAAGCCAAGCTAGGACAAGTCAGAGCCATAGGAGCGGACTTTTCTAAGGCAAATCTCTTTAGATCGACCTGGTTGGGTTCGGATCTTTCCCAAGTCAATTTTAAGGGAGCTAACTTACAAAATGCAGATTTAAGTGCGACTCAGTTGACGGGGGCAAATTTACAAAATGTGCAATTGCAAAAGGCTAACCTCGCTAACGCCAATCTTAGCAATACGGATTTACGAGGAGCCAATTTAGCGGGAGCCGATTTTCAAGGTGCTATCTTTGTCGCGCAGTTGCCAACTAGTTCCGAACAATTTATTCAAACTCAACATACAGAGACGTTAAAAATTAATATGGAAGGCGTTGATTTTACTGAAGTGAAGAATTTAAGCGAAGAGCAGATCGCTTTTATTTGCACTCATGGCGGTTATCATCCTCAATGTTCGACGCGATAACTTAAGCTTGTAACGTTTTTTTATGAAGTTTGCGATCGCTTTTTTTGTCCAAAAAAATAACATTTTTTCACAAATAATTGCTCGTTTCACCATCAACAATCTTTATTCAAATTCTTTCTTCAAAAATCGATTCTTTTTATAGATTTTGATAATTTGCTTATCTTTATCATATTTAAACAATACTAATTTCATCAAATCTATCTAAAAAATATCAAGATTTATATTAAAAATATCGACCGATTAAAAGAAAATGCTTTAATGGTTTTTGGGAGAATCTATTTGCCGAACGAGTCAAGCGATTAGGAAATAAAGTCAAGGTAAAGAATTATGGCTATTCTTGTCGGGACTCTTAATAATGACCGTCTTGTTGGCACGTTTAACAGCGATCTCATCGCTGGCTTGTTGGGCAATGATACTCTCAGAGGCTATGAGGGCAATGATACTCTCATCGGTTGGTTAGGCAATGATACTCTCAGAGGCTATGAGGGCAATGATTATCTTGATGGTGGGTCGGACAACGATTCTCTTAGGGGCGATGAAGGCAACGATATTCTCATTGGCGGGTCGGGCAATGATTATCTTGATGGCGGGTCGGACAACGATTCTCTTAGGGGCGGATTAGGCAACGATCGTCTCCATGGCGGGTCGGGCAACGATCGTCTCCATGGCGGGTCGGGCGATGATAGCCTATCTGACGATGAGGGCAACAATATTCTCATTGGCGGATCGGGTAACGACGATCTCCTTAGCTTCTATGGCAATGCGACTCTCTATGGCGAGTCGGGCAACGATCGTCTTATTGGCTCATATGGCAATGCGACTCTCTATGGCGGGTCGGGCAATGATACTCTCTATGGCACGGACGGCAACGATACGCTCGATGGTGGCACTGGTAACGATGTTTATCACGTCGGAAATCTTCAAAATATTGTTACTGAAACTAGCACTAACTCGTTTGAAATCGATACGGTTTACTCATTTGCTTCCTTCTACGCCTTACCGGATAATGTAGAAAATTTAACTCTTAACACTCATGTTATTGTAGGTGGAATTAACGGCGCTGGAAACTCACTTAATAATGTAATCATAGGCAATTTTTTCGACAACAGTCTTGATGGCAGGTTAGGCAACGATACTCTCAATGGCGGGTCGAGCAATGATACTCTAGTCGGTAGTGCAGGCAACGATTTGTTAATTGGCGGTGCAGACAACGATCTGTTAGTTGGCGGAGTAGGCAACGATACTCTCAATGGCGGGTCGAGCAATGATACTCTAGTCGGTGGCGCAGGTAACGATTTGTTAATTGGCGGTGCAGACAACGATCTGTTAGTTGGCGGAGTAGGCAACGATCTTCTTAATGGCGGGTTGAGTAACGATCTTCTTAATGGTGGGGCGGGCAATGATACTCTTATTGGCGGAGTAGGCAACGATACTCTCAATGGCGGATTTGGCAACGATCTTCTTAATGGCGGAGTAGGCAACGATACTCTTATTGGCTCGGACAGCAACGATATTCTAATTGGCGGAGTAGGCAACGATCGTCTCCATGGCGGGTCGGGTAACGATTTTCTTAGGGGCAATAGTTGGGATTCCGATAGCGGGTTGGGCAATGATTATCTTGATGGCGAGTCGGGCAACGATACTCTAATTGGCGGGTGGGGCAACGATACTCTAATTGGCTCGGACGGCAACGATACTCTAATTGGCGGGTGGGGCAACGATCTTCTTAATGGCGGGTCGGGCAACGATCGTCTTAATGGCTGGTTCGGCAACGATCGTCTTCATGGCGGGTCGGGCAACGATACTCTTATTGGCTGGGATGGAAACGATGTTCTTAATGGCTCGGATGGCAACGATCTTCTCAATAGCGGGTCGGGCAACGATACGCTCGATGGCTCGGACGGCAACGATACTCTTAATGGCTGGGATGGAAACGATGTTCTTAATGGCTCGGACGGCAACGATCTTCTCGATGGCGGGTCGGGCAACGATCTTCTTGATAGCTGGTCGGGCAACGATACTCTTATTGGCGGGTCGGGCAACGATACTCTTATTGGCGAGTGGGGTAACGAGACGCTCGATGGCGGGTTGGGCAACGATACTCTTATTGGTGGATTTGGCAACGATATTCTCAATGGCGGGTCGGGCAATGATTCTTTGAGGGACGATGATTTTGGTTTCGATGGCGAGTCGAGCAACGATACTCTTATTGGCGGGTTAGGCAACGATC
>JALOOL010000468.1 GCA_025454425.1 Hydrococcus sp. Prado102
TTCTTCTACATCTTCCGCGAACGAGAGTTGATTTACGACCTTTGGGAAGCCGCTACTGGCTATCGGTTGGTCAATAACAATTACTTCCGCATCGGCGGCGTGGCGGTAGATTTACCTTACGGTTGGGTCGATAAGTGCGAAGATTTTTGTGACTACATGGATACAAAAGTTGACGAGTACGAAAAATTAATTACTAACAACCCTATTTTCCGCCGTCGCGTGGAAGGAGTAGGAACGGTTACTCGCGAAGAAGCTATTAACTGGGGACTTTCTGGCCCGATGTTACGCGCTTCTGGGGTGAAATGGGACTTACGAAAAGTTGACCACTACGAATGCTATGACGATTTTGATTGGGAAGTGCATTGGGAAACCGCCGGCGACTGTTTTGCTCGTTATATAGTACGGATTCGCGAGATGCGAGAGTCGATTAAAATTATTCGTCAAGCACTCAAAGGACTTCCTGGCGGCCCTTATGAAAATCTGGAAGCGAAGCGAATGGCCGAAGGTAAAAAATCTCAATGGAACGATTTCGATTACCAGTACATCGCCAAGAAAGTCGCCCCAACCTTTAAAATTCCCAAGGGCGAACATTATGTCCGCTTAGAAAGTGGGAAAGGCGAATTAGGAATCTTTATCGTCGGAAACGATGATGTTTTCCCCTGGCGTTGGAAAATTCGCGCCGCCGATTTTAATAACCTGCAAATCTTGCCTCACATTCTTAAAGGGGTCAAGGTTGCCGATATCGTAGCCATTCTCGGCAGTATCGATATTATTATGGGTTCGGTGGATAGATAAGCGATTGGAGATTGAGTAAAATTTATCCTAATTTTGAGTAGGGGCGAACAACCGTTCGCCCTTATTAATTTATTTATCGAAAATTTTGGGTTGAAAACCCCGTGCTTCTAGCACAGCTTTTTTTGTCCTTGAATGTATTTCTTTAAGACTTCAAGAGGTGCGCCGCCTACGCTCGAAGTAAAATAGCTCGGACTCCACAAAGCATCTTTCCCATAAGGCTTAGGGAATCCTGCTTGACCATAGCGACGACTGGAAACTCCTTTTAAAGCATTAACCATCTGCGATACAGACAACTTTGGCGGAAACTCAATGAGAGCATGGATATGGTCGGGTTCTCCGTTAAATTCAAGAACCTGAAATTCCATTTTAGACGCGACTTCCACAAAAGATTTCTCAATTACAGCAAGACTTTCAGCCGTTAAAATCGACCTACGATATTTAGTGACACAGACCAAGTGAATCTTAAGGTCAGATACGCTGTGCCTTTCCTTGCGAAATTGAGTTGTCATTCAGAGCAGACCAATATATAATCGAATCACAGACCAATCTTAGCACTCTTCTATGAAAGCTCGGTATCAATACAGATTTTACCCAACCGCCCAACAACAAGTGAGTTTAGCTCAGTTGTTTGGGTGTGTTCGGGTTGTCTGGAACGATGCCTTAGCTTTCTGCAAACAGTCTGAAAAACTACCAGGGTATAACAAGCTTGCAGCAATGTTGACCCAATTAAAAAGAACTGAAGGACGAGCATGGTTAGCTGATGTTTCCTCCGTTCCGTTGCAGCAATCACTGAGACAGCTAGACACTGCTTACAAAAACTTTTTCGAGTCTAGAAACGGAAAACGAAAAGGTAAGAAAGTAGGTTCTCCTAAGTTCAAAAAGAAATCTAATCGCCAATCCGCAACTTTTGCCAATACGGCTTTCAAGATTTCTGATGGCGAAGTCAAATTAGCCAAGATTGGTAACTTAAAGCCAATTTGGTCTAGAGAATTGCCATCGGAGCCTAGCTCGGCGACGGTAATTAAAGATTGCGCAGGACGCTATTTCTTAAGTTTTGTTGTTGAGGTTGAACCTATTAGTATCAATGCCAAAAATCAAAGTATTGGAATTGATTTAGGACTCAAAACTTTTGCAGTGATGAGCAATGGCGATCGAGTCCATAGTCCAGAATCTGCAAAAATTGACCGTAAAATCCGCTCAAGGCAACGCAAGCTAGCACGTCAACCCAAGGATTCAAAACGTAGAGACAGAACCCGAACTAAAATAGCTAAACTACACAACCAAATTGCTGATACTCGTAAAGATTTCTTGCACAAACTATCGACCAAAATTGTTAGCGAAAACCAAACTATCGTTTTGGAAGATTTGAATGTATCAGGCATGGTGAAGAACCGACGATTAGCCCGTGCGATTAGTTTGCAAGGATGGAGGGAGTTTAGAAATTTGTGTGAATCCAAATCAGAGAAACTTGGACGTGAGTTTACAACCATCAATCGATGGGAACCGACTAGCCAAGTTTGCTCCGACTGTGGTTTCAGATGGGGCAAAATCGACCTGTCTGTTCGTTCTGTACTCTGCTTGAATTGCGGTACAGAACAGGACAGAGACGAGAATGCAGCCAAAAATATAGAAATGGTCGGCATGGGGCATCGGCACGACCTTAAACGGACGGGGAGCGACCGTAAGACTTCTTTGGAAGCTAGTTGCTGTGAACCGTCAAGAATCACCGCACCTTCAGGTCGGTGAGTATGTCAACCTTTTCTTATTCCAATCTCGCGTTAAAATAGCGTGAGGTTTAATGCTGTGACCCAATCCAATAAGCGATGTCAATAAAAAATAGACAAACATCCTCAACCGAGAAATCGATAGGAAACAGCAACATAAACACTTTTTTATCAAGTGTTGCAGTAATATTGTCTGCGATCGCGTTGGGGGGTGTAGGTATTGCACTTACTCAAATATTCCAATTGCAGCAAAGTTTTCGCGAACTAGAAGCTTCTGTACAGAAGTCTTTAGCTACTTCTGAGTCGCAACAAATCAGTAGTTCGCCTTCAATTCCTGTAACTGAACCCAACCAACAGGCGAATACTGAAATTCAACCCGGTCAATTTGTGCAGTATGCGTTTAAAGATGCGGCACAGGTTGAAATCTTATCTGTCAAGCGGATTCAAAATCCAGAGAGTAAGACGCGGGATATTGTGAATATAAACATGCGATTTCGCCGTCTAAAAGAAGGACGGGGACATAATATAATTTCATTAGACCAAACAAAAGCACGGAACCCCGAAACTAACGAAACCTACGAATCCTATAACAACATAATTAGCGACTTAGAAAGAGAACGAGCCAGAAAAGAGGGTAGAAAAACTGACCATTCAAAAAGGAAACACTCAAGCGGAAGCATTCTCATGACTCTTGTGAAACCAGGAGCGTCTGTTGATGGTTATGTGTGGATGAGTATCCCTGAAGGAATTAAAACGATCGATCTTATTGTTCCAAAAACAGCAATGTTCCTGAATGTGCCTATTTCAGAATAAGGTCAAGCTTCAGCATTGGGACTTGGGAAAGATGAATCAGTTTTTAATCGGTAGTTTAAGTTTTTTTAGTGTTTTCTCAGTATTGATTTTGCCTAATTCCAGCATTAGCGCTCAACTGCAACAGAAAAAGGTAACAGAATCTTTTATTGTTCAACAGCCAACAACCCCATCAACGGCTAATGAGTTCATTAATCGAGGATTAAAAAAATTCATCTCAGGAGATTCCCAAGGAGCCATACAAGACTATAACCAAGCTCTGCGCCTCAATCCTAATGATGCTGATGCTTACGTTTTTCGGGGTGTAAGTTACGCTGAGTTAGGAGACTATCGGGGAGCTATTAAAGATTACAATCAAAGCTTGCGCCTCGATCCTCAAAATGCTCAAGCTTTCAATAACCGAGGTCTTGCCCGTGTTAAGTTAGAAAACTATCGGGGAGCGATTGAAGATTTCAACCAAGTCCTGCGCCTCAATCCTGACTATGCTGATGCTTACAATTACCGAGGTCTTGCCCGTGCTAAGTTAGAAGACTATCGGGGAGCGATTGATCCTAATGATGCTGATGCTTACAATAACCGAGGTGTTGCTAGTGCTAAGTTAGAAGACTATCGGGGAGCGATTGAAGATTTTACCGAAGCTCTACGTCTCAATCCTAATAATAACGATGCTTCCTTTGCGTATCGCCTTCGAGGGGATGCTCGTTATAAGTTAAAAGATTATCAAGGAGCCATAGAAGACTATAACCAAGTTCTGCGTCTCAATCCTGATGATGCTGCTGCTTACAATAACCGAGGAAAGGTTCGTTTGTTCTCAGGAGACGAGCGAGAAGCTATAGAAGCTATAGAAGATTTCAACCAAGCTCTGCGCCTCAACCCTAATGATGCTGCTGCTTACAATTACCGAGGGGCTGCCCGTGTTAAGTTAGGAGATTATCAAAGAGCGATAGAAGACTACAACCAAGCCCTGCGCCTCAACCCTAATGATGCTTTAGCTTACGCTGTTCGAGGAGTAATTCATGCTGAGTTAGGAGATAAGCAGAAAGCTCTGACAGATTATCAAAAAGCTGCTGAATTATTTGAACGGCCGGGAAATACAAGGGCTTACCAACAAATCCAAGTCTTGATTAAACAACTTCAAACGCAAAGACAGGAAGCAGAATTTTCACCTCCATTTTTACCTCCGCCGCCACCAAGTATTCGTCCCTGAAAAATCCCTAAATGAGATACTGTTGTACTCTCCACCTATTTAAGGATACTAGCAGATAAATTTGAGCCAATCTCGGTTTTTGAGATTCTCTCAAAAACCGAGATGAGGAAGCTTCCTGCAAGAGGCTGTTTGGTCAGATTTTTCAAAGGTTGGCGCAGAACCTTGCGATTATTTTAGTGTTTTTTTGGGCTGAAGTCCTTTTTTAGTAAGGCTTTAAGAATTTTTTAGGGACGACTATTTAAGTATTTAAATGTCTCATCAATACCGCATTGTTGCCCTTCCTAGAAAAGAAATCGGCTTTGCAGTTGTCGAAGTGACTATCCCAATCCCCATCGCTTATTGCGCTTCGCTTGCTTGAACGGCTTCGATGAGCGATCGCACCTCAAGGGTTCCTTCTGAGGGTTCAAAAGTAGCAGGAAACTTGCCTTTTGCTAGCATTCGCAAGCCCAAGGGGCCAAGGCTCAACAACCCTTTTAAATCGCGAAAATAATTTCCTACAACGTATACACCAAATTTGCGCTCGTCAATCCAGCCGCCTTGCTTGACTAGATCGATCAAGACTTTGCGGTGACGAATGGAACGACTCGCTTGGGCATTTTTGCGATCCAAAATTTCTTGTTTGATTTCGCCGATTCTCTCCATCGGTGCGACATCCATCGGACAGACGGCATTGCACATATAACAGCGCGTGCAGCCCCACGTTCCCTGAGTGCCTTGGTTGTACTTCTCTAAGCGAGATTCAGTGGTTTCGTCGCGCGAGTCATCTACCATGCGTTGGGCTTTAGCTAGGGCATGAGGCCCGACAAAACTAGGATCGACGGCGCGAGCGTTACACTCAGAATAACACGCCCCGCACAGGATACAATTGCCCGATGCTTCGAGGCGCGATCGCTCTTCGGGAGTTTGTAGAAATTCTCGTTCGGGAATGTTTCTGGCGCTATTACTCACGTAAGGATCGACGGCTTCTAAATTATCCCAAAAACTCGTCATATCTACGACTAAATCTTTTAAAACTGGCATATTGCCCATCGGAGCTACGAGAATTTCTGGGATTTGAGCTTCTGATTTTTGCGCAAAACGTGCTAGTTCGCTGCCAACATTTTCTTTACAAGCCAATGCAGAGCGACCGTTAATTTTCATAGCACAGCTACCACAAATGGTATTGCGGCAATTTTTGCGAAATGCCAGAGTTCCATCTTGTTCCCACTTAATGCGATTGAGACAGTCCAAGATTGTATTTCCTGGCTCTACATCTAATATATAAGTCTCGAATCTTGGCGTATTATTTTGTTGTTGTCTAAGAATTTTAAAACTGACTTGCATAAGCTATAATCTTCTGCTTGCTATTACAAAATTTTGAAGGCAAAGAAATTCTCTCACAAGAGCGATCGCTCTCCTTTAAAATTACTGAAACCTGGCACGGCTTAGTAAGAGTCGAGCTATTATCCGTTTGAAGAGTATATTTACTTAAACTCCTCAGTTATCTAGATCCAAACCTCACTTCGATCTTACTTTACTCTTTTTGTTTTGTACGTCGCACGATTCTTTTTTTTAACT
>JALOOL010000469.1 GCA_025454425.1 Hydrococcus sp. Prado102
TTTTCTTTTATCTGTATTTTTAGAACTCCTGACATGGGATTTTACTGATTTCATAAACTTCTCTGTATTTATAGCATTCTTTTTTCTAATTGATATAAGATGGGTTTCATTCTTCAACCCATCCTACAAATTCTACAAATTATGATTTTGGGTCATGTTTCGATAATGACTCGTAAATTGCCCCGTTTTTTGGTGACGCGACAGGCGGTTGTCTCGTTAGCGCGATCGAATTCCAGCGACAACAATGTTTGTCCTATCTTTAAATTCTCAATCGATAAATGATTCATCGATTTCGGTAACATTGGATCGATAATCCGCAAACAATTTTGAGAAGCATCGGGGACGAGATTGCATATCATTTGTAGCAGTTGAAAAATTGTACCGCTTGCCCAAGCTTGCGGAGAACAAGCTACAGGGTATCTCACCGCGCGACTTTTGGGCGATCGCTCGTAACCGCAAAAGAGTTCGGGAGGGCGTTGATAGGGCTGTTCTAAGGTCATATCGAGCAATCCTTGTGCGATTTCTAAAGCTTGTTCGATTAAGCCTAGCGAGCGCAATCCCATCACGATTAAACTATTATCGTGGGGCCATACCGAACCAACGTGATAGCCCATTGGATTGTAAGCAGGCGAAAGACTGCTCAGGGTGCGAATTCCCCAACCGTTGTACATATCGGGCGCTTGCATCCTTTCAGCAATGCTATGCGCTTTTTGTTGGTCGAAGATTCCTAAAAGCAAGCAATGACCTGGATTAGAAGTGATGCTATCGACGGGTTTCCCTTCACCGTCGAGTGCTAAGGCGCAATAGTCGAGATCGTCTAGCCAAAAATCCCGATTAAATCTGACTTTGAGCGCTCTTGCTTCTTCTTGCCACTTTTGGGCGAGATCGTATTGCTTTTTCTCTTTGGCAAGTTCGCTCATGCGAATTTTCGCCGCATAAACGTATGCCTGCACTTCGCACAGCGCGATCGCGCCTTGCGCTAAATGTCCCCTGCGATCTACGATACAATCGCCAGAATCTTTCCAACCCTGATTGATTAAACCGCGTCGAGAACGACGATTATAAGCTAAATAACCCGTTTCTTGTAAATTGCGATCGATCCAGTCCATTGCTGCGATCGCATCGTCCCACAATCGCTCTAACAGGTCGCCATCTCGCGTCCAAGCATAGTATTCTGCATAAAGCATCAACCATAATGGAGTGGCATCTACGGTTCCATAATAGGGCGTGTGAGGAATTTCTTGAGTGCGTGCCATTTCCCCAAAGCGGATTTCGTGGAGAATTTTGCCGGGTTCTTCTTCTTTCCAATCGTCGTCAACTTTGCCTTGATATTGCGCGAGGACGCATAAGGTATCTTTCGCGATCGCGGGATCGAAAATTAGGGTTTGAGAAGCCCCAATAATCGAATCTCGTCCGAATAAAGTCGAAAACCAAGGAACTCCAGCCGCTAATACTTTATACTCTCCAAAGGTTTGTCTGAGGTGAAAAACGTCTCGCTCAGCTTGCTCGATGACGCGATTGAGATTGCGGTTATCGCAGCGAATGCGAGTAACCTTTTCGTACCAAGTTTGCTCTTCTAAAAATTCTGCGGCTTTAGCTTGAATCAAATTCAAGGGAGCGTATACTTTAGAAGCGGGATGGTTAGCGACAAACATTTGGATGTGATAGCCCAAACTCGCATTTTGCTGGGGTTCGAGTTGTAGATGCCAAAGTGCCGTATATCCGCGTATCTCATCGGGTTCGCGCGAGTTGAATGCAAGGCGCGATTCCATTAAGGTATTATCTAGTCCAAGATACGCGAGTGTAATTTCTTTATAAACGTTTTCTGGAGTTTCTTCGTTCCAAACCCTCAGTAATTTGCCCCGATTTTCGCGAGAATAGCCTCGTATTTCAAATAAATCTGCAAAGTCAGCTTCAAAGGTCAGACTGATGGTAAAACTGACGGGATGAGTATTGTAATTAGTAATTTTAATTTCCTCAAACAAACTGCCATTGAGGACGATTTCTCGCTCGATGCCGATTGTTTCTGCCCTAATGCGATCGCCTAGTTGCGGATTCGCACACAACACCGTCATTGAGTAACCTTTTTGGGCATCGCTACTCAATAAAACGGGTAGCTTTTCATCGATTTGTAATTCTAGGCGACTCAGAAAGCGGGTATCGCGACAAAATAAACCAAAACTTTCTTGATTTACCTCATACAAGCGACTAGTCCCCGCAATGTTGCCTAATAAATCGGTAATGAGGAATAAATCGTCATCTTTGAGCGTTAAAGTCGGGATTGGATGCTCGCTAATTACACTATTCCACTCAGGAAAGGGTATTTGTGCGATCGGGGCAAATGTACGTCCGTCAATGTTGATAGTTTCTGGCATTTTAATTCAGCAATCAATCGTCAGTAATCAGCAATCGGTAGCGGCGAATGGTGAATCGTCCATACTGCAAAATAAATTTTAAATCCCCATAAGGTGGGTAATGCTTACGATAAGCTAAAGATCTGGGTTATGTTAGAAACTCGATAAGAAAGCGTTTTTACTAAAATTGTGGGCAATTTTACGTTTAATTACGCCTGCCTCCGATGAAGCTAACTTCGTTTTCGATTGGCAAGTTCAAATAAAAGCGACAGTAAAAGTCAAGTCTATTTTACAAAATGAAACGTTTAACGACCGTCATTTCTTTCATTAGCATAACTATTGGAACCTGGTTAACTTTAGAAAATGTGGCAAAAGCAGACCATTCGCTTGCCAATGCCATGTCAGACTCCGAAGCGATCGCGCAAGCAGTCGCTCAGATACAGTCTTCTCACAATGTCGTCTGCGATACCGAGAATTCAAATCAAACCTATTATTATCCATCCGAGAACGGGGAAGCAGGAAGCGCTTGGAAACAGATTGCTTTGTGCTTTGGGGATGAAAATGCCATGATGCAAGCGCGCGATTATTTTGTCAAAGGCGGAGAGTTAGGCTTTTATGGCGCACCAGGTATTGTAGGAGTTTTGGTAGTTTCCTACACTTGGGAGAATTATCGACCCGAAAGACTGATTTCTATTGAATATCAATAAAATTCTTTTATCTAGTCACTCTTTAGGACGCACGCCATGCGCCCCTAGGATAACAGGTCACTGTTAAGGATTAGCAACTGCAAAAGTGTTACATTGAGCGGGTTCTCCAGTTTCAATGCCGCGTTTGAACCAGCGCACTCTTTGGGCAGAGCTACCATGAGTAAAAGACTCTGGGACGACATAACCTCTAGATTGTTTCTGCAAGCGATCGTCGCCGATGCTGCTAGCTGCATTGAGTGCTTCTTCTATATCGCCTGCTTCTAAAATTTGTCGCGATCGCTCGGCGTGATGCGCCCAAACCCCCGCAAAGCAGTCTGCCTGTAACTCTTGTCTAACCGAGAGTTGATTGGCTTCTACTTCGCTAACTTGACGTTGCGCGGCTCGTACCTTATCGGAGATTCCCAATAAATTTTGTACGTGATGTCCGACTTCGTGAGCGATAACATAAGCTTGGGCAAAATCGCCTGGTGCTTGAAAGCGATTTTTCAAATCTTGATAAAAACTTAGATCGATATAAACCTTTTCATCGAGGGGACAATAAAATGGCCCCATTGCCGCCTCAGCATAGCCACAACCCGACTCAACCGCACCTCTAAAGAGTACCAAAGTTGGTTCTCGATACGTTTGTCCCGATTGCTGAAATATTCCGTGCCATGTATCCTCGGTATCGGCGAGGACAACGGAAACAAAGTCAGCCATTTCGTCGTTAGCAGGCGGACTAGACCAGAGTAGCAAAAAAAAGTGACCAGCTTTTTGGCTGGCATAAACAGGTAAACTAGAAGCTAACGGACTTGCCAAAAGTTTTGTTGATATAATACGACTAACCCTTATCGTTTAGTTAGTAGAGCGAAGTTGATTCTAGCGGCGCAATCGGGAATGAATAACACAAAGATCTCTCAACAATTAAAACTCCATCGAAGGCGAGTCAGAGAGTGGAGGCAAAAATGGATAGAAGCCAGTGAACGATTGGATTTTGCCGAAAGTGAGGGAGCGACCGATAAGGAGTTAAGGCAGTTAATCGAACAGATTCTCAGTGACGAAAAGCGTTCGGGAACGCCTAACTACTTCAGCACTGAAACTGTTGTACAAATTGTTGCCCTGGCTTGTTCTGAGCCAAAAAGTTCGTCACGTCCAATCAGTCATTGGACTCCTAAGGAATTGGCAGCAGAAGCTATTAAGCGAGGAATTGTTGAGCGAATTTCTCCCCGTAGTGTGGGACGTTTTTTAAAAAGAAGCGACACTTCAACCTCACCGTCATCGTTACTGGCTAAACGCTAATCCTGATGACCCACAAGAGTTTCGGCAACAGGTCAAACAGATTTGCCTACTTTATCAGGGAGCCCAACAACTTTTGTCGATGGGCATTCATGTGGTTAGTACTGATGAAATGACAGGAATCCAAGCAATTGAGAGAGCCGCCGACAAACAGCTAATGAAGCCTAGACGAGTTGAACGAGTGGAATTTGAATATATTCGTCATGGCACTACTTGCCTAATTGCCAACTGGCACGTAGCTAAGGGAAAAATTTTAACTCCCTCCCTAGGAACTACTCGTACAGAGAAAGATTTTGCGGCTCATATTGAGCGTACCATTGACACTGACCCAGAAGCGGGCTGGATTTTTTTAGTTGACCAACTCAATACTCATCAATCAGAGGCTTTAGTTCGCTTAGTGGCACGAGCGTGTCATCTTGAACTTGATTTAGGAGTCAAAGGTCAATCAGGGATTCTTCAGTCGATGCTGACGAGGGCCAATTTCTTGGCAGACCCTACTCATCGCATTCGTTTTGTCTATCTTCCTAAGCACAGTTCTTGGCTCAATCAAATTGAATGTTGGTTTTCTATTTTGGTGAGGCGTTTACTCAAACGCAGTAGTTTCCTCTCTACCGACGATCTTCAACATCAAATTCTCAAGTTCATTGACTATTTCAATCACGCCTTCGCCAAACCCTTTATTTGGAAGTTTGAGGGGTTTGAGTAAATGATTTTGAAGCTGGTCATTTATTTCTGCCGTACTGCACTAG
>JALOOL010000470.1 GCA_025454425.1 Hydrococcus sp. Prado102
AGAAAACGTCGCCGTCCTCAAAGAAGATGTCGATACACTCAAACGCCTAGCGCAAGAATTTGAAGCCGAACTCGCAGCATTAGGCGGAAGAGTCGATAATCTCGAAGCAAGAACGTCTTTCCTCGAAGATCATCAATTCTCGACTACGACTAAGCTAAATGGGGAAGTTATTTTCGCCGTTACCGATACCTTTGGCGACGGGGTTGATGGGAATGACGATCCGACACAAACTACTTTTAGCGATCGCGTTCGTTTAAACTTAGATACTAGCTTTACTGGTGAAGATCGCCTGCGAACCCGCTTACAAGCCAGTACCGTACCTCGACTATCAGGCGCGACGGGAACGGATATGGCTCGCTTGGCTTTTGATGCTGGCTCTGCATTTGACGATAACAATGTTGTCGTTGACGACCTTTACTATCGATTTCCCATCGGCGAAAGTATCACAGCTTGGGTAGGAACTTCTGGCATGGATCTAGACGACGTTTTCGATCCGGTTAACCCCTACTTATCCGATAGCGGAACGGGCGCATTATCCCGTTTTAGCCGTTATAACCCCACCGTTTATCGCGGACCTCAAGGGGCGGGTGTCGGCATCAAATATGCTTTTGGCGATTTTCTTGATATAACCGCTTTGTATCTATCCGATGTTAGTTCGGCTAGCGACCCAGAAGAAGGCAGAGGAATTTTTAATGGTTCTTTCAGTGCGGGAGTACAAGTCGGTGTCAGTCCGCTTGAGGAAATGAAGCTGGCGTTAACCTACATCCACAGTTACCAACCAGAGGGTTTAGTTGACTTATTCGGCAGTACTGGCAGCCAATTGGCGAAAAGACCCTTTGGAGATGTTTCAACAACGGCGGATCGCTTTGGCGTACAAGGCAGTTGGCAAGTTATCGACCAGATTAATCTTGCCGCTTGGGGAGGCTATATTTTAGCTCATGCCCAAGATGGCCCTCTAGAAGATAATAAAGCCGATCTCTGGACTTGGAATGCCAATCTTTCTGTTGTCGATTTGGGCAAAGAAGGAGCAGTTCTATCTTTTGGAGGCGGTTTAATGCCTCGTGCTGCTTATGTTGAAGGCGGCGAAAGCGATTCTAATGCGTCCTATATCATAGAAGCTGCTTACAAGTTCCCCGTTACGGATAACATTATTATCACCCCAGGCGGCTATGTCATTCTCGACCCCGAAGGGAATAACAACAATGGCGATATCTGGGTAGGCGTTATTCGTACTACTTTTAAGTTCTAATATTTAATTAAAGTTCGCGGTTTAGCTCTCAAGGGCGATCGCGAATTTTTTTACAATAACTTGAGGGATTTCCTACTCGCAAAAAGTTAACTTACTCATAATCTACGTCCTTTATACTATGTCGCGATCGCGTGTAGAGAAGAAAAAAGTAGTTCAGTAGGTAGTGTTAAGCTCATCACTGATAACTGATAACTGATAACTGGTCGCTGAATAAGGACTGATAACCAATGGCTATTAAACGTAGAGAATTTTTATATTTTCTAGGAGTAAGTGCTGGGGCGATCGCGTTAGGATCTCGTGGAAACAAAACATTTTCCATCCCCTTTACCCAAGCAAGTACCGTTTCAAATTGGGAAGAGCAAATTGGGTTCAAACCCGTTCGTCTTCCTATCCCTCTTAATATTGACGCGATCGCAGCAGCCGAGCAAAAATCTGTCTACAGCACCTATGAAGTTGCAGACGCTTTGGTATTGCCAGAAAGCTTTACTCATGATATAATAGCCGCCTGGGGTGATAAGGTAGGAGATTCGCGCTTCGGTTACAACAACGACTATTTATCGTTTGTCCCAACCAATCCCGACGAAGGATTTTTGACGGTTAATTTTGAGTATATTAGCGGCAAAACATGGATGCAAACTTATCCAATGGTAATTGGCAAGTCCTTGCCGTTTGAGGAGGTAAAAGCTGCTGCTAAAAATACGGGAGGCGCGATCGATGCCTTTAGTTTGCCAGAAAATGACCCGATAAAGACAAAAATTAGTGAAATTTCCAAAGAAGGGCTGACCGACCTCGGAATTGGCGTAATTTCTATCCGTCGCAACGCCGATGGAAAGTGGGAGAGGACTTATTCTAAGAGCGATCGCCGCATTACTGGGATTTCTGGTTTAGAAGACGGACGCTATCTCAAAGCAACCGGGCCTGCGATCGCGATTTTTAACAAGTCCGATCGAAAAGGCTACGATGACAAACTCGGCGATAAAATCGTTGGCACTTTTCAAAACTGTGCGGGTGGGACAACGCCTTGGGGAACGGTGTTAAGCGCCGAAGAGAATTTTCAAGATCAAGTTAGCGAATCCGTTATGTCGGATGGGTCGTCTTTTTCTCCTGCTGAGACTCCTTTTGTCATTACCGATGAAATGGTAGATGGTTGCGCTAACGTATTTGGATTAGCTGGCAATAAATATGGTTGGATGGTAGAAATAGACCCCGCTAACCCCGACGATTACGGAACAAAGCACACTTGGTTGGGACGCTATCGCCATGAAGCAGTTGCATTTCGGGCGGTTGCTGGCAAACCTTTAGCAGTTTATTCGGGATGCGATCGCAGGGGGGGACATCTCTATAAATTTGTTTCTCAAGAAGCAGTACGAGATATTAAAGATAAGATAAATTCTCGCCTGATGGAAGCAGGAATGCTTTATGGCGCAAAATTCAATCCCGATGGGACGGGTCGCTGGATTGCTTTAAATCCCGATACAAAAATTGACCCAGTATTACCCAGTCAAGTTGAGGGCGAGGACGGAAAAGGCATGGTTGCTTTACCCAACCCCAATCGCCTTGCAGGGGGGATTGCCAAAGCAACGACCGACAAGGAAATTACTAGTTTCAAAGAACGATTCAAAACCCTTGGCGACCTTTATGAAGGCGATCGCAACGAAAAACAAGGTGCAATTTTAATTGACGCTCATTACGCGGCAAACGCAGCGGGAATTACCTGTACGGCACGTCCTGAAGATACCGAAGTCGCCCAAGACGGAACCTTATTTATCGCTTTTACTTCGGGTTCCCCCGGCAGCGATGGCGGCCCCGACAAGCAAATTTTCAAAGGGCCAAATGGCGAAACGCCCTATGAATTTGGTTGGATAATGCGCTTGCAAGAAGATAATAGCGATCCGAGTGCGATGACCTTTCGCTGGAAGTTATTAGCAACCGGAGGCGAACCCGCCGACGGGGGTTTGGGCTTTTCTAACCCCGATAATTTAGCGATCGATCGCAATGGGAATGTTTGGATGGTTACTGATATGTCCACTGGCAATCACAATAAAGCGGTTGCTAATCGAATTGTAGATGGTAAACCGATTGGTGAAAAAGAACTACTAGGGTTGTTTGGCAATAATTCGGCTTGGTTTATTCCGACATCGGGCGTTAATGCTGGTAAGGCTTATCCGTTTGCTATTTCGCCGATGGATACGGAAATCTGCGGTTTGTGTTTTACCGAAGACGAACAGACGCTATTTTTAGCAATTCAGCACCCAGGAGAAGCAGGAGGAATGCGCCAAGACATGAAAACAGAAGTTCGTCAGTTCGATATGCGAACTACGACAGGCGAAGAATTTATGCAACTGCGAACGGTTCCAATTGGTTCTAACTGGCCCGGAAAAAGTGCAGCCGACCCACCTCGTTCTGCTGTTGTTGCCGTTCGACGCATAGATCGGTCTTTTCTCTAGCGCAGCCCTTAAGCTTTACTGCGCAAAAAAAACAAATAAGTAAGAATCCGGGGAGCGCGATCGAACAACGGAACAAGATTTCGTCTTCGTCAAAGGTCAAACAACGCGATTGCCCAATGATATTACAAGCGTGCGATCGCAATATCATTGGGAAAATAATTTTCTGAATTTTTTTAACTA
>JALOOL010000471.1 GCA_025454425.1 Hydrococcus sp. Prado102
ACAAAATTAATTGAGAGTGAGGGAATTATACAAAAAGTAAATGATACAGATATTGATTTTATATCGACAGGTTTTAGTAATTTAATATCTGATAAAACCTGGATACAAAAAGAAGGTATTTGGATTAATATAAGATTTCTAGAATTTGCTAAAGATAAATTGGCTAGATCTATATATTGCAAATTAGTTGTTGATAAAGAATTATTTTTGTGGGACAATAATGAGATTAATAAAGGAATATTGTTTTATAAAAAAATGGATTTTAGGATTAGTCAGTTAATTTTTAAATTCTTGACTATTTCTCAAGTATTAAATGCAATGTTTTGGTTTTTATTAATTGCAAAGTTTTATGAGATTGATGATGAAGGTAACTTAGTTCAGAATAAATAAAGTTAAATAATAGTCATAAATTTTAAGTTTTAGTTAAACAAACTTTCCACCAAACAACTAAAACCAGGTAAAAGCGGACTTGTTAAAGTATCTTCTTTGTATAACGTTGCTACTAGTTTTAAAACTGCATTTTCTCTTCGATAAACTTCGATAGTTTCTTTATCCCGATCGCAAATCCAATATTCTCGAACTCCTTGCACTGAATAAAGTTTTAATTTTAACTCGCGATCGCGCCTTTCATTTTTTGCTCCTGGTGAAATAACTTCTACTACTAATTCTGGCGCACTAGTTAAATGTCCAGATTCATCTAATATTTGAGCAAGTCTTTCTTTACTCACCCAAACCACATCGGGAATGACATTATCTTCCTCAGTAAAAATTACTCCTACTCCAGCCGCAACACTTCCTAACTTTGTTCGATCTGACCATATTTTTAGCTGGACAGAAAAATTAACACACACTTGTTGATGCTTCCAGTGAGGCGCTCTCGTCACAAACAACTCTCCATCAATAATTTCATACCTCGTATCGTCATCAGGAAACAACTCTAAGTCAGCCGTTGTCCAGCGTACTCGATCTGTAGCGGAAAAAGACATAATATAAACTCCATTAACACTTAACTAATTCGATGAAGGAGTAGATTTTTCTTTTAAACCTTGAATGAATAACTGAATCGCTAATAGAACCAAACCCAAGGCAACAAACCCAAAAATAAAGGTTCCCAAAGAAGCCATCCCAACTACCAACGTCCTAACTGCTGCTGAAATTCTAATCACAAGTTGATTGGTAGAAGTAACGGGTTTAGTTGCAAAAGTATGCGCGATAGAATACGTCATAAAATACATAGCCATTCCTAACGAACCTGAAAGAAACGAACCGATTAAACATCGTAAAGGCGTTACTTTTTGACCGTTAGCTTCAATAGAATTATTGGAATTTTGCGTTTGATTAGTCATAACTCTCTGCGCCTCCGCGCCTGTAGTGCGAGATAAAAAACTCTATTATTTACCAAAAGAAACGACTTGAATTCCTGCACTTGATAATTGTGTAACCCAAAAATCCAAATCGGGATCGGGAATTATTTCTCTTACCTTTACTTTAACAATCTCTGCTTGCTCTCTCGACTCGCACAAAGAGAAAACGGTCGGCCCAGAACCCGACATCATCGTCCCCAAACACCCGACTTGTTGAAATGCTTCGCGCAGTTGGGCGACAGGGGGATATGCAGATAAAACTACTTTTTCTAAATCGTTGTGCAATAATTTGCCGATGTTAACACTATCTTTATGAACGATCGCATCGACTAACGAACCCGAATGTATCTGTGCAGTACGAGATTTTACATCTTCGCTATCAAAAACATAAGAACTGCCAAATTGCTGCTTATAAGTGTTATACGCCCAAGCCGTCGAGACAGACAAAGTGCGGTATTTTGCCAAGACAACCCACAGATTATCTAGATCGATTATCGGATCTAATCGTTCTCCTCGTCCCGTCGCGATCGCCGTTCCTCCAGATATGCAGAAAGGTACGTCCGATCCCAATTTCGCCGCCAGGGTTTGCAATTGGGGTACGGTGAGTCCGAGTTCCCACATCAGGTTAATTCCGACCAAAACCGCTGCCCCATCGGTAGAACCGCCTGCTAGCCCCGCTGCAACGGGAATTTTTTTGTCAATGCTAATATCTATCCCGCCGTAATTAGCTGCTATTTTGGGAAATTTCTCTTGCATTAGGGCTACGGCTTTATAAGCGAGATTGCTTGCATCTAAAGGAACTTGCGGGTTATTGCAATGGAGGCGGGTTTGTTCGGTTCCGTTGGGACGCAATTCGATGAGATCTGCTAGTTCGATGCTTTGAAGAATCATCACCAATTCGTGATATCCATCAGGGCGATCGCCAATAATCTCTAAATATAAGTTTATTTTGGCTGGGGCACTTAATGTATATGAATTCATCTGTACTATTTACAGGATAAAGGTTAACTCGATAAAAAATCACTTAAAGAAATCCATTGGTCTAAGCTTAATTCTTCTGCTCGGCATTGAGGATTAATCTTTAATGAAGTAAACAAGTTATCGAGGCGATCGCTTTCAACCATCGATTTCAAATTATTGCGTAGCATTTTTCGTTTATTAGCAAAACCAACTTTAACTAAAGTTTGCAAAAATTGAGGATTCTTTGCCGGACTTTTAATTACTTGAGGTTGCAATCGAATAACCGCTGAATCTACTTTAGGCGGTGGATAAAAATCGCGAGCGGGAACGTCACAAATGTATTCGCACTTCGCTAAATATTGCACTTGTACGGTAAGTGCGCCATAAGCTTTATTACCTGGCTCAGCCGTTAATCTTTGGGCAACTTCTTTTTGCAATAACAGTACAATTAATTCATAATTGTCTGTTGCGGGATTAACAATTGTTCCTAAAAGTTTTTCTAAAATCGGCCCTGTAATGTTATAAGGAATATTGGCAACAACTTTCTGAGGATTTTGGAAATTTGGGCAATTAACGAGTAAAGAATTTAAATCTAACGATAAAATATCTCCTTGTAATAGCAAAAAATTGTCGAGCTTTCCTAGTTTTTGAACGAGTTTTTTGCATAAATCTCGGTCTATTTCAACCGCAACAACCGATTGAACTTCAGACAAAAGCCGACGAGTTAAAATGCCCGTTCCCGGGCCAATTTCTAGAACGCGATCGCTCTTATTTAGTCGAGCAGCTTCTAGAATATTATTGAGTGCAGTTTCGCTGCGCAACCAGTGTTGGGCAAATCGTTTGCGAGGTCTGGCATTAATTTCCATTGAGATTATTAAAATAATAAAATTAATTGAATAACATTTTTAAAATCTTAACTGCTAAACTAGTTAATATCGCTCTAAATGAAGGGTAATTCAAGAATTATTAAAGCAGGTTTTTTCAAAAGTACTAACTCATCATTCAAATGGTTTCATTTTTATTCATCAGCAAGCTGTAAAACGTCACATAAGCTGCATCGCAACTGTCGTCTATCAGCATTAGTTGAAATTCTGGGTATTCACAGATACTGAAAAACGAAATTAAATTACTAGCTGCGATAGTCCACGTAACAATGTGTGGGTAAGCCGTTTCGCTACGACGATCACTGTTACTTTGGCACTCACCGCAGTACAACAGAACTGCAGCTGCTCGCAAGCAAGTGAAAAAGCTGCTGCTCAGCTGATACGTCACGAGTTATGTAAGTTGTTAACTTTCAATCGTGTACTACAAATTTAGACTTCAAGAAGTGCAACGAATCATCGAAGTAGACAATCAAAATTCATAATTGTGACTGATAAAGTTCGTTGATTTAATCTCCGATATTGTCATTTATAACTTCAAACTGTTGCAGGTTTTTAGCATATTATTTAATAAACAGTAGACTGACTGAGAAACGGTCGAAGAACAAACTGTTTGGGTGAGATATAACCGATTTTAAGCATCTTTTTATGATTGAAGCAGCTGAAGGA
>JALOOL010000143.1 GCA_025454425.1 Hydrococcus sp. Prado102
TGTCCCTGTGTACCCATGCGAGAACGTAAGGAATGTCATTGTATGTTGTTTATTACGCCAGATAACGAATTTGCTGGCGACAAACAAGACATCTACCTAGACTATATTCTAGAAATACGCGAAAAAATGGGTTCTTAGAAAGAAAATGCCACCACAAGCATTTTGGCAAGGTGTAGAGGAGTTTAATCGACAAGAATTTTATGCCTGTCACGATACGCTAGAGGCTTTGTGGATGGAAGCCACAGAAGTCGAAAAAAATTTTTATCAAGGAATTTTGCAAATTGCAGTTGGCTGCTATCACCTGGGAAACTACAACTGGCGTGGGGCAGTCATTTTATTGGGAGAAGGAATTAGACGATTAAGAGCTTATTTGCCGGTTCATGAAGGCGTTGATGTAGAAACGTTAATTAGCGAAAGCGATCGCCTCCTAAAAACGCTACAACAGATAGAACCCGAACAAATCGCTCAATTCGTCGATCGCCTAGAAACCTCGCCAGAACCCCAATTATTGCCAAAAATCGTTAGGATTGATGATTTGTGAACGGGGAAAGTCGTAGAGACGCGATATATCGCGTAATAACGGAAGTCGGTGTAGAGACGCGATATATCGCGTCTGTACCGAACAAGAAAGGACATTTATTTTGAACTTTGAACTTTAATAACTGATTATCTTTACCAATATGAAAAAATATTTATCATTACTTTGGGGATTGCCAATAGTTATAGTTAGCGCGATCGCAACACCTACTGGCATTAGCGATGTTTTGGCACAAGAAGCGCGATCGGGAGGAGGCGCAATGACCGTTCGTTCCGATATTCAAGAAGCTAACTCCCAAACAGGCGTGATTACCGCGCGAGGGAACGTACAAATCAATTACCCCGCCAGGAAAATCCAAGCAACTTCCGCCCAGGCACAATATTTTAGTAGAGAACGTCGTTTAGTATTAAGCGGCAATGTTTATGTCTTGCAGGAAGGTAATAGTATGCGGGCAGAAACAATGACTTATTTAGTAGACGAAGGGCGTTTTATTGCGACTCCACAGGCGAACCAACAGGTAGAATCGATTTACATCGTTTCCGATCCCGAATCTGTTAATAATAATCCCGTATCGGTTCCACCAGCGCCATCGTTGAATCGTCAACCTTAAAAGAGTTCAAAACTCATCGTTCAAAATTCAAAAAGAAAAATCACAAAACCCCTTTCTGTATCGCTTTCCCATGTCTAAATTAATTTTGAACTTTGAACTGTAAACTTTGAACTATTATGACCCTTGTTTTAGAGAATATTCATAAATCATACGCTAGAAGATTTGTCGTCAACCGAGTCAATATTAGAGTTGCACCGGGAGAAATCGTAGGATTGCTAGGCCCTAATGGTGCGGGAAAAACAACGACATTTTATATTGCGACGGGTTTAATTAAGCCAAATGAAGGAAGAGTATGGCTCGAACGACAAGACGTTACTAATTTACCGATTGAGTATCGGGCGCGTTTGGGAATTGGCTATCTAACCCAGCAACCGAGCGTTTTTCGCCATCTGAGCGTTCGAGACAATCTTAAATTGGCACTAGAACAAACTGGCGTGCCGTTTCGCCAGCAAGCAGCGCGTTTGTACGAATTAATGAAAGAGTTTCGTCTCGAAAGAATAGCCGATACAAAAGGCTTTCAGGTTTCTGGGGGAGAACGACGGCGAACCGAGTTAGCGAGGGCGCTTGCAGTAGGTTTAGAAGGGCCAAAGTTTTTATTATTGGACGAACCCTTTGCTGGGGTCGATCCCATTGCCGTTTCTGAAATTCAGACAATTATCGCCCGATTGTGCGATCGCGAGATGGGAATTTTGATTACCGATCATAACGTTCGAGAAACCCTGGCGATCGTCAATCGCGCTTATATCATGCGCGACGGTCAAATTCTTGCGTCCGGTAGCGCCGAAGAACTCTACAATAATCCTCAAGTTCGACAGTACTATTTAGGTGATAACTTTCAAGTTTGAGTAACGCATAGAATCGGCGACTAAATGCCAAGTTACACTTGGATAGAATGACATAACGGCGAATAAAAATGAAGATCGGTCAATCTAAATTCTTTAAAGGAGGAATTCCGGGCGCATCCATCATGGATCGCTATTTACTCGGCGAACTCTTCTTGCCTTTCCTCTTCGGAATGGGTTTGTTTACCTCCTTGGGAATATCGATTGGAACGCTTTTCGATCTCGTGCGCCGCGTCACGGAATCGGGTTTGCCGATGGATATTGCCATTCAAATCTTATTCCTCAAAACGCCAGCCTTCATTGTCTTAGCCTTTCCGATGGCGATGCTGTTAGCGACGTTAATGGCGTACAGCCGTCTGTCGAGCGATAGCGAACTGATTGCTTTACGCAGCTTAGGGATTAGCGTCTATAGGCTAGTCATTCCCGCAATAATTCTGAGTTTGCTGGTTTCTGGATTAACTTTTTTTATTAGCGATGTCGTTACGCCTGCGGCTAATTATCAGGCAACGGTGACTTTAAAAGAAGCTTTAGATCAAAAACAACCTGCTTTTAGAGATAGAAATATTGTTTATCCAGAATATACAACCGTTGAGATGCCAGATGGCAGCGAACAAACTATCCTGACGCGATTATTTTATGCAGAAGAATTCGATGGCGAACAAATGATGGGGTTGACGATTCTCGATCGCACCCAAGAAGAAATGAACCAAATTATCAACGCGAAATCTGCAACTTGGAACTTTAAGGAAAATACTTGGGACTTCTTTAACGGAACGATTTATCTCATTGCTCCCGACGGTTCCTATCGCAATATCGTCCGCTTCAAACATCAGAAATTAGCGCTACCGAGGGCACCTTTAGATCTAACCCAACGACGCAATCACGAAGAAATGAGCCTTGCTCAATCGCAAGAATATTTAGAGATTGTCAAACTCAGCGGTAATGAAGAGAAAGTTCGCAAACTGCAAATACGCATTCAAGAAAAAATTGCCATTCCTTTTGCCTGTGTAGCCTTTGGTTTGGTAGGATCGGCGTTGGGTCTTCGCCCTCAAAATTCCAGTAGAGCAACCAGTTTTGGGGTTTGTGTCGGGTTGATTTTTGCTTATTATATGCTGTTAGTCTTCACGCGATCGATGGGGGCAGAAGGGATTTTATCGCCGTTTATGGCAGCTTGGTTGCCTAATTTCTTAGGGATAGGTGCAGGTGGATATTTACTTTATCAATCAGCAAAATAATTGTTTTTGGTAGGGGCGTATGGCGATCGCCAATTAATTTTAATTTTTGTTAGTTGTGAATAAGCTGTCCCACATCTAAACTGCTTTAGTGTGGATGAGCTAGTAGGGTGGGCAACGATCGAACCAAAAAGATAAACTAAAGATCGGCACGCACTGTGAACTGGTAATCTCCGCCAGGTTCTAACTGATAGTCACAGCGTTCCAAAAACCGTCCTAGAGGCTCAAAAATCAATGCGCGTCCCAAAGAGGGTTGAACCGATAGCTGTCCTCGTCGAAAATGCCACTGAAACTGCCACTCATAAGCAGCCGCCTTAACTTCTCCTTCAATTTTTCCCAACTGCCAAGATTGTTTGGTAATGCGAACGTAGGCAATGGTTTCGGGTAAATATTTAGAACTCACGGTTAGTTAACTGTGTTGACTGCTTTAAAAGATCGAAATAACAAATCAATTTATCTATTGTCAGTTCGCTAATAACTGATGTCTACTCCCCCTTTCGACATAAATTGGAATTCAGAAGATATAGATACTGCCCTGCATAGCTTTGAGGCGATTCAGGAAGAACTTAATTATAAGCAAGCTCAAAATTCTTTGCGCGATATCGTTAACAAAATCGATCTAACGCCACAAGAAAAAACAGGACTAGAATTAGATCTCGATCGCCTTGCGGATATGCTTGAAAAGTTAGACCAATCTGTCGTCCAGATTGCTGCTTTCGGCATTGTCGGACGGGGTAAATCCTCGGTTCTCAACGCACTTTTAGGACAAGATATCTTTCAAGCAGGGCCTTTACACGGGGTCACTCGCACTATAGGAAGCGCCGATTGGTTGCTGACTCAGGAAACTCTCGGCGACAATCTTTCTGAGATACAGCGTCTTTCCTTACCAGGATTGGGAAACTCTCAAATTCAGCTTATCGATACTCCTGGACTCGATGAAGTCAATGGAGAAACCCGCGAAGCAATGGCGCGTCGGATTGCCAGACAGGTAGATTTAATTTTATTTGTCGTTTCTAGCGATATTACCAAGGTTGAATACGAGGCGCTTTCTCAGTTGCGAGAAGTGGGAAAGCCGATGATATTAATCTTCAACAAAATCGACCAATATCCAGAAGCCGATCGCATGGCAATTTACCATAAAATTCGCGACGAACGGGTAAAACAGCTACTTTCTCCCGACGAAATCGTTATGGTGGCTGCTTCCCCATTAGTAGCAGAAGCGATCCGCGACAAAAATGGCAAGCTGAAGATGCAGCGCCGTCGCGGAAAGCCTCAGATAGAAGAGTTGAAGTTGAAAATTCTAGAAATCTTGCACCGCGAGGGAAAATCGCTAGTAGCACTCAATACGATGCTGTATGCCGATGAGGTAAACGAACGAGTAGTCCTGCGCAAAATGGAGATTCGCGAGGAAGCAGCGAATAAGTTAATCCAGAAAGCGGTCATGACCAAAGCCGTTGCGATCGCGCTTAATCCCGTTACCGTCCTCGATCTTTTAACGGGTGCGACAATCGACGTGGCACTGATTCTAACGCTATCTCGTCTCTATGGCATCTCTATGACCCAACAAGGCGCGATCGGTCTATTACAAAAGATTGGGCTAAGTATGGGAGGAATCAGCGCTAGCGAGTTTCTAGCCTCTTTAGGATTAAGTTCTCTCAAAGGGTTGCTGGGTTTATCCGCACCCGCTACGGGAGGAGTATCGCTAGCGCCTTATGTATCTGTTGCGATTACCCAAGCTGGCGTTGCAGGAGTAGCTTGTTACGCGATCGGACAGGTGACGAAGACTTATTTGGCAAATGGCGCATCTTGGGGGCCAGATGGCCCGAAAGCCGTAGTCAAAAGTATTCTCGATTCTCTCGATGAAGCTTCGATTCTCAATCGAATTAAATGGGAGTTGAGTGCAAAGTTGACTAAAAAAGTTAAAAATAAAATGCCGCGCAAGATCCCCTAACCTAGTATAAATTAGGTAACGCAGCCTTATAGTCGGAACAACTCCTTAATAAGATTTTGTTTGAAGTTTGCTATAGCAGATCGAATCAACTCAATCTGTTGTCGATCGTGCGATCGCGTTGTTGACATAAAAAAAACGATGACTGCTACTACGTAAGAGTCGATCGCGATCGGTATCCCAAAACCTGCTTTAACACTAAGTGCCTTGGCAATTTGATTGCGTAAAAAATAGGTTTCAGATTGGTCTGAAACATCGTCTATCCATTCGGGTTTTTGAGATTGCCAGACTCGTCCCGGCAGTCCTTCTCCTGGTTCTAAAACAAAAGCTTGACTGCACATCTGAAATTGCATCCAAGAAAGCGTCTGATAAATATCTAATTTTGTATTCACATACCGAATAGAACTCACTTCTAAAAGGTTATGATTTGTATTAGGAATCCAACACTCGCCATATTCCCAATCCGTTTGGGTACATACGGACACGAGCAAAGAAGTTAAGGCAGAAGATAATAAAGGTGAGGTTGAAGAAGAGACTGGATCGATAGTACGGTCGCTCGGCGGCAGAGGATCTTGTGTTTGAGTATTTGATTGATGCAAATAGTTTTGAGTCATGCGTTGATTCAAGCTTTTTTAGTAGAAAGAGCAAAACTGACAGCAAATTTAAATTATATAATATTGATTCAAAACTATGGGGGTTGATTGAGTTAAAATTGCTGAAAATAACCTTACAAAATTTACCAATCGCATCAATTTGATGTAGTTAACCTGAGTTCGAGTTAAACGGACAATATTATCGATAGAGGCGATCGCGCGATCGAGAATTTGTGAAAAGCGATCGCGATCTTGGCTGGAAATTCCTTGTAGTGCTTGCTCTCGAAGTTCTAATGCGATCGGTGGCAATACCGATTGCAGTTCCTAACCTGCATCCGTGAGCCAAATCCGCCAAATGCGGCGATCTCTTGCATCGCGTTCTCGACGAATCAATCCGCGTTCCTCGAACTCTTAATTTTGCCCACCTAGCTTAAATCGGCTCAAAAGTAATTAATTGATTGATTTTCGGCTTCCCAAAACGCCGCCAAGCACTACCGCCGCGCAGAAATAATTCCATCCAACGCACCTTGGTTTTGCCGTCGTCCAATTGCCATCCAGAACTTCCTGGCGCAAAAGCGAGCGATCCTTCGGGAACGCGAAAACTCCCGTCAGAATAGATGGCATCGCTAACCAGTTCGCCTATGCGCACGATAACTTTAGTTTCTGGCTTTAAATTAACTTCATCCGCCAAAATAGTCGTTTTGAGATTGCCGTAACCATCGACCCAGGCAACTCGGTTGCTCGGAAAATCGGGAATTTGTTCGGGTGAAATGGACTCGCCCAATAAAGTGCGATCGCCACCAACAATCGCCGCCGCCGCATCTGGGAAAATATCGCGAGAACGAAATTGAGAACCCCCGCGCGAGACTTGTACGGTATGGATAGAAGAAGCTGCATTTTTGATAAAAGACAGCGTATAACCCGCCCAAACCCCAATCACTTTAATTCCATTGGGGAGCAGTGCATAAGTTAGCCCTTCTCCTTCGTTATTGATGCGTGCTTCGGGGTTATCTTGGCGAGGGGCGCAGTTATGATAAATTAGGCGATCGCTCGATCCTAAATTGAGTCCGAGTTGGGCAATCCAAAACCCTGTGGCGAGGGTACTAAAGGGAGGGACGGACAGGCATTGGATTTGAGCGTCGGGGAAATGATATTGCAAGCGCTGGCTTACTTCTACAAAAGCTGGGTCGTTATTGCCGTAGTCAGCAATGAGGCTGATAAACATACGATTAAATTTGCGATCGCGATCTACCTAAGTTTATAGCACGACAAGAAGAAGTCGAAAGTCATTTCAAAGTCGAAAGTCGAAGGTCGAAAGTCGAAAGTTAGGAATTCAACAGAAAAGTAGTTTAACCAACTGATAACTGGTGTTATTACGCGATATATTACGTCTGGACGGGGAACTGGTCACTGATAACTGGTTTAAGATCTGAAGTTTTTCTGCATCCTTCGAGCATGACGAAATTCAAGTAGCACAATAGAAATAGATGGTTAACTCAATTTAAAAATATGCTTCGATATGCTTATTTTCCAGGTTGCGTAGCTCAAGGCGCTTGCCGAGAGCTATATCTGTCTACCGCAGCCTTAACTCAAGCACTTGGAATTGAATTGGTCGAACTCAAAAAAGCGGCTTGTTGCGGTTCGGGGACATATAAGGAAGATTCGCAACTTCTAGAAGATACCGTTAATGCTCGCAATATCGCTCTTGCTGAATCCCTCAATTTGCCCTTACTCACCCATTGCAGTACGTGTCAAGGAGTTATCGGGCGCGTAGACGAACGCCTCAAAGAATCGCAAGAAAATAATCCAGCTTACCTCGAACAAGTTAACGAGTTTTTAGCCAAAGAACATTGTTCGCCCTATCGAGGAACTAGCGAAGTCAAACATATGCTTTGGGCGTTGGTGGGCGATTATGGACTCGATAATCTTCAAGCCAAAGTAAGCAAAATGCTAAGCGGACTCAATTGCGCGGCTTTTTACGGCTGTTACTTACTACGGGCACAGAAATCTATTCCCTTCGACAATCCTTTTCAACCAGAGTCGATGGAAAATGTTTTTCGTACCATTGGGGCAAATCCGATTTACTATAACGGACGAACTCAGTGTTGCGGTTGGCCGCTTTCTAGTTATGCGACTACCCAGTCTTTTAAAATGGCAGGGACACACATTCAAGAAGCGCTAGAAGCGGGTGCTGATTGTCTGGTTACTCCCTGTCCCCTGTGCCATCTCAACCTCGATTCGAGACAGCCAGAAGTCGAAAAGGTTATCGGACGCAAGTTAGGATTGCCCGTGTTGCATTTACCGCAGCTAGTCGGTTTGGCAGTTGGAATCGAACCGGATAAACTAGGACTCGATCGCCATATCGTTTCTACTAAATCCGTTCTCGAAAAATTAAGTTTCTAAATTCATGTCAAATGTTATCCGCGCTCATGTTTTTGTCTCTGGTTTGGTGCAAGGAGTGGGCTATCGCTATACGACAGTGCAGCAAGCTAGAAAGTTAGAACTCAATGGCTGGGTGCGGAATTTGACTGATGGCAGAGTTGAAGCTGTTTTTGAAGGAGAACAAGCAGCAGTCGAAGAGATGATTAAATGGTGTCATCGCGGCCCTTCGGCTGCTGTTGTTAAGGATGTTTTGGTTGAGAGGGAAGAAATAGAAGGATTGTCAGGATTTGAAACGCGTTAGCGATTGGGGAAAGGGAATTTTTTAGGGGAAAGGGTAAAGGGGAAGGGGGAAAGGGAGACAAGGGGGACAAGGGAGACAAGGGGGACAAGGAGGACTTGTAAGAATATTGAATCCTAAACTTTGAACGAAAGAACTTTGTAAAGACGCGAAATTTCGCGTCTCTACTTTGAACTCTAATCGCTGATAACTGGTCACTGGTCACTGGTCACTGAAAAAGTGTCCCAGTCACCATTTTTTATAAGGCAAAAACTTTCCATTCATAGTGACTTTAACGCGATCGCCTTTGGGATCTTCTTCTTTCTCGATATCTAGCGTAAAATCGATCGCGCTCATAATACCATCGCCAAACTTTTCGTGGATGATTTCTTTCATCGGCATTCCATAAACCTGCATAATCTCGTAGAAACGATAGATTAACGGGTCGGTAGGAACAATGGGGCCTAATCCTTTGGTGGGATATGCTATTAATTCTGAAACGAGATCTTGACTGAGATTGAGTGCTTGTAAAATTTTACTGGCTTCGTCTTGCGATGCGCTTGCTTGACGATAGAATACTGCTGCAATCCAAACTTCATCGCGATCGAGTATTTTTTCTAGGTCGCCGAATGATAGTCCTTTGGCTTTTTTGGCTGCTAAAAGCTTTTCAGTAATTGCAGGGATTTCAACGTTTGACATGGGTAATTAATTATTTTTGTATAGTCTAATTTAAAGCAAATTTGAAATCCTAACCAATCTTACCGCTAACGTAATCTTTCGTTTGTTTGCGAGCGGGGTTGGAGAACATAATTGAAGTCTGATTAAACTCTAATAGTTCGCCCAAATACATAAATGCAGTGTAGTCGGACAATCTGGCGGCTTGTTGCATACTATGAGTGACGATTAGAATTGTCACCCGTTTTTTTAGTTCGCTCATCAATTCTTCAATACTAGCCGTTGCGATGGGATCTAACGCTGAAGTGGGTTCGTCAAAAAGAACGATTTCAGGTTCGGTAACTAAAGCGCGTGCGATACACAAGCGTTGCTGCTGACCGCCAGAAAGATTATAAGCCGATTCGTGCAAGCGATCTTTTACTTCATCCCATAACGCTGCTCCTGCAAGCGCATCTTCAACTTTTTCATCGATTAGCAGGCGCTTCCTTTCACCTCTCACGCGCAGACCGTAAGCAACATTTTCATAGATAGATTTGGGAAAGGGATTGGGTTTTTGAAAGACCATGCTAATCCGCATTCGGACTTCGATGGGATCGACTTGACGACTGAGAATATCGATCGCATCCATCACAATCTCGCCTTCGTAGCGATTATTGGGGTAAAGATCGTGCATTCGATTGAAACATCGCAATAATGTCGTTTTTCCGCATCCAGACGGCCCGATTAATGCCGTTACTCGCTTTTCTGGGACGGTCAAATTAATATTTTTGAGAGCGTGAAACGAACCATAATAAAAATTGAGGTTAACGACTTTAGCTTTAGGTTCGAGATTTTGTTCTACCATTTGAGATTTTTGCGAAAGCGATAGCGAAGATAAATAGCAATACCATTCATAACAAGCGTCATGGCAATTAATACCAAGCCTGCTGCGGCGGCATTCTTTTGAAATTCAATGTCGGGACGCGACACCCAGTTAAACATCTGAATGGGCATGACAGTAAACGGTGCTTGCAGCCAAGCAAAGGAAATATAGGGAAATTCGCTTTTAAATGGGGAATCGGGCAAAAAAGCAATAAAAGTGAGAGCGCCGATAGTAATGACGGGAGCGGTTTCGCCAATTGCTCGCGACAATCCGATGATGATGCCTGTCAGAATACTACCAAATGAATAAGGAAGCGTGTGATCCCAGATCGTTTGCCATTTACTTGCTCCGACTGCATAAGCGGCTTCCCGCAAGCTATTGGGAATGGCGCGAATTGCCTCGCGGGTTGTTACGATTACTACTGGAAGAATCAACAGGGTTAGCGTTAATCCCGCCGAGAGAACGCTTTCTCCTAAGTTAAATTTATAGACGAACAAACCGAGGGCTAACAAACCATACACGATCGAAGGAACGCCTGCCAAATTAGTTACGTTGATTTCTATCAATGCAGACAGCCAGTTTTTTCGGGCATATTCTTCTAAATAAATCCCTGCCGCGACACCAAGGGGAATTGTTGCTGTGGTAGTCACTAACATAACTAAACTTGTCCCTACCCAAGCAGAAAGAATACCCGCTCTTATCGGTCGGCGACTGGGAAAAGAAGTAAAAAATTCTGGTCTGAGGCGTTCCGCTCCATCGATCGCCATATCGATAACCAATGCCAGTAAGATAACGATAGATACCAGAATAATTAACAAGCCAATAATACCAAAGGCAGTATTAATTAACTGACGGCGACTAACATTCGCTCGAATTTGCTCTAAATTGTTCATCTAACCTAATAAATTTCTCGATAGCGCTTAGTCAGAAAATAACCGATGATGTTTAAGATTAGGGTCATCACCACTAGGGTCAAACCAGCCGCGAAAATCGTTTGATATTCCAAACTGCCATGAGGTAAATCGCCAAGACTGACCTGTACGATGTAAGCTGTAATGGTGGCAGCTTGGTCGAATGGATTCCAAGTAAGATTGGGTTGTAAGCCTGCTGCGATCGCAACAATCATCGTTTGTCCTAAAGCGCGAGAAATTCCTAAAATATAAGCAGCGCTAATCCCCGAAATCGCAGATGGTAAGACGACTCGTAAAGATGTCTGCAATTTGGTTGCCCCCATCGCATAAGACCCTTCGCGCAGTCCTACAGGAACCGAACGCATGGCATCTTCGCTAATCGAACTAATTAAAGGAAGCGTCATCAATCCCATTACCAACCCCGCACTGAGCATATTAAACCCAGGCAAATCGGGAAAAACTTTTTGTAATAGCGGCGTGACGACTAGGAGGGCAAAATAACCGTAGACAACGGTGGGAATCGCTGCTAATAGCTCTAAAATGGGTTTAAAGAATTCGCGCGATCGCACAGAAGCAAACTCACTCAAATAGATTGCTGCAATCGTGCCTAACGGAATGGCAACTATCATCGCCACTGCGGTAGTAACTAGCGTTCCCGACAGCAGGGGTAAAATTCCGTAGCGAGGTTCGGCGAATAAAGGAGTCCATTCGGTATCTGTCAGAAATTCGACGATGGAAACTTTCTCAAAAAAGCCTACAGACTCGCTAATTAAAATGTAGAGAATGCCGATTGTAGTTGCGATCGCAGAAAACGCTGCTAAAAACAAGACAAACTCTATTATCCTTTCTTTCCAGCTTCGTACTAGCTTTTTAGAAGTCCATTTGGCTACTTGCAGGGATCTTTGAGTCATAAAATTACTCGGAAGTAGGGAATTAAGGACGGAAATAAAGTTGCTATTTCCGTCCCTTGTCCTATGTCAAAACTGTTTCAATTATCTTGCTTCTAATTGCAGCAGTTGTTCGATACTGACTCCCACTGTCTCGCGTCCGACAAAGACGCTCCCCATTTTGTTGCTGTTGAAATTATTCATTGCCAATTGATAGGCTTGAGCGGGTAGCGGAACATAACCCACTTCTTGAACCAAGCTCGAACCTTTAGTCATAAAGAACTCGACAAACTTCTTCACTTCAGGACGTTGAACGGCTTTAGAGCTAACGTAGATAAAGAGAGGGCGAGATAAAGGTTGGTAGGTGTTATTTTGCACCGTTGCCACAGAAGGCATTACCGCACCTTTGCCACCATCAATTCCAATTGACTTTAACTTATCTTTATTAGCTTCGTAATAGGCAAAGCCAAAGTAGCCAAGAGCATTTTTATCGCGAGAAACCCCTTGAACGAGGACGTTATCATCTTCGCTGGGTAAATAGTCGGTTCTGCTTGCACCTTCTTCGCCTACAATCGCATCGGTAAAGTAGTCAAACGTACCCGAATCTGCACCTGGCCCGAATAGTTTGATGGGAGCGTTAGGCCAACCCGAACGCACTTGACTCCAGTTAGTAATTTTCCCCTGCGCAGCAGGTTCCCACAGTTTTTTAAGTTCGGCAACTGTCATGCTGCTAATCCAGTCGTTTTGGTTGTTGACAACAACCGTCAGCGCATCATAGGCAATTGGCAATTCGATGTAATTAATGCCAGCCGATTGACACGCTTGTATTTCCTCATCCTTAATCGGTCGAGAGGCATTGGAAATGTCTGTCTCGCCAGCACAAAACTTTTTAAATCCGCCACCCGTTCCAGATAGTCCAACCGTTACTCGCGCACCTCCTCCAGTACCTTGAAAATCTTCAGCAACTGCTTCGGTAATTGGATAAACAGTACTAGAACCATCAATTTTAATAGTTGCTTGGTTTTGGGAGTTAACCGCAGGTATCGCCATAGTTAGAGTAGCAGTAACAACTACTAAAGCACTCATGACCAGCCAACGATTCAATTTAAAGGTTGTTCTTTTAGTCAGCATAATTTTGAGCTTGGCAATTTTTAATGGGGATAGATAAAATTTATCCTAATTTTAGTTATTTATTTTATTTAAAAATCGCTATTTTAAAAAACTTATTTAAAAAATAATTATTGGCTTTTTAGGTATATTAAATACTTTATGAAGAGTTTAAGTCAAAATTAATTTTTGTTTAAAATAAATAGTATTTTTTATTTTATTCTGAGGCTTATAAAGTATTTTAAAATTCCAGACTCAGAGACGATGTTTTCTCAAATTGATTGATGTTATAAATGAGTTTCGAGATTTTTCTGTTCTAAAAGCTTTGATGATTTCTCCTTTATTCGCGATCGCATGTTAACGCCTAACTTGCTTCCCTAACTTAACAAAAGAGGGATTAAGCGAGTTAGAAGTCAAACCCGGCACTCACCGATTTGTTGCCTTTTTATCAAAGAGGTCAGATTTTTTAATAATTCGTAAGACTGTTGTCTCGTTTATCCCCCAACTGGTTCCAATATGAAAGTAAGTACGATACTCTCTCTCTTTTGGTCAAAGTCATCAAAATTTGACACAAATCTCTTCAGCTACAACCATATCACATCAGCACTAAACACCATCGCAAAGACAATACCAACCTAGGCGTCATGCATAGCTGCAGGCATCATAAATTGATTTTTGTACTAGTCTTTTTCGTAAATAATATTATTTTACAGTAAGTTCGCATTAACTACTACTTTACTGTATCAAGTACACTATTTTTCATATACAACGCTGAGTATCGGTTAAATTCAATTTGCCAATTTGTCTGAAAACTCGTAAACATTGCATTGCTGCGCACCCATTTGTAATTTTAACTTCACACCAAATGCATCACACTGTGTTGGAGTTATAAAAATGGATTGATGAGGGGTGATCTCGGCGAGTTAAAATTGATGCTAATTCAGTGTCCCGTAATACCGACATTAGCTAGTGTATCATTAATGTTGCGTCGAGGAACTACAGCTGTTGTATCAAAATGGCGTTAAACTGAATGAGGCAGTAGATCTGCTGAGCG
>JALOOL010000144.1 GCA_025454425.1 Hydrococcus sp. Prado102
TCATTAGGTATTTTATGATTAAAATTCATGCAAATTAAAGTAATTTTCTTTAACTAGACACTTAATAATAAACAAGATTAGAATGAGATTGGGAAAGCAAACCATAATTAATTTAAGTAAATTCCCATTTTATTATTAAGTTTATAGAAAACCCAATTTATTTAAAAGGCAACTTCAATTATGTTAAGGCAGATACATATAAAAAATATTTTGGCGATCGCGTCTGCGACATCGCTTTTTAGTTTATCTTTATTATGCTTGCCAGCGCTATCTAGAGGGCAAGAAACAGACAACAATTCCAATCTAGGGTTGCCAACCCGACGCATCGGCGGCGGGACGCGAGGTGGAAGCCATCTCAAAGATCGCTCCGCCGGAGAGCAGTGTTCGTCTCTGGTCGCTTTAGGACCTAAATATTTGGTATCTACAACAGAAGCCACCCCAACCCTATTTTTCTGCCTGCCGTCAATCGAGCAGCCCAGAGAAGCTAAGCTAGAATTGAGTCTCTACGACGATAACGATAACTTAGTTTCCCAAACAACGATTACTCCAACCGAGCAATCGGGAATTGCTAGCTTGCCACTACCAACCTCAGAAGGATTTAAAGAATTAGAAAGCGATCGCAATTATCGCTGGCATCTATCACTAGTCGAGCAAGGCACAAAAAACGAGCGAGTAGTAGAAGGATGGATTCGTCGCGTTGAAATGAAACCCAATCTGGCAGACAAACTCGCAGAAGCTTCTCCCATAGAACGAGTTCAACTTTACCAACAAGCAAGACTATGGTATGAAGCCCTAGAAGAACTAGCTCGATTAAAACGCTCGAATCCTGACGATGAGGACGTATCCGAGCAATGGACAGCACTATTAGAAGGATTTAACTTAGGCGCGATCGTGCAAGTTCCCCTTCTCGATCCGAATTTGCCTTCCGCATCTAGTCGTTCTTAATTAAGTTTCAAACTCGTCGCGAGCTAATCAAAAATTATCTCTAAGGTCGCTTTTAGTTGGCAAGAGCAACTAAAGCATCTGGTCGAAATCGAACTATACGCGAGGCCGCATAGCGATAGCGATCGCCAATAAAAACGGATAGCGTGATGTTGGTTCGATCCGGTTCGAGGATGTATTGCACCGTGCAGACCTGCATTTTAGTGTTGAAGTAGGTAACGATGCGATCGCCAACTCGAATATCTAACGCTTTAATTTTCGTCACTACTGAACCTCATTAGAGGGTTATATAAAACATTTAATTGGAGGAGAGGACAAATCTCTCCTCCAAATGCGACTAAACTGAATTAAAAAAGGTTAGCTTTTTTAACACAGAACCGTTTCTAGTAACGATTATTTCTGCGACCGCCGCCGAATGAGTTTCTGTTGCCTTGGTCTTCACGAGGTTTGGCTTTGTTGACTTTAAGATCGCGTCCCATCCATTGGGCCCCATCAAGCGCTTCAATAGCAGAATCTTCTTGAGTGAGGGTATCCATTTCCACAAAAGCAAAGCCGCGCACGCGACCCGTTTCGCGATCGGTGGGAAGGTGAACTCGTCTTACCGAACCATATTCAGCAAACACTGAATTCAGGTCTTCTTCTGTCACCTCATAAGATAGATTGCCTACATAAATCGACATAGATTATCTCCGTTTATCAAATGGTTTGTAGAGATTGAGATGTCGGAGAGAATTCTGCTAGAACTAAACGGGAAATACCTGTAAATATTAATAACTAACCCTACTACCGATACTATTCTCTGTTAACGCTTTTATTCTAGCACTAAAATCTTTTATTCAATTGACGCAAGCCAAAGAACGAAAATTTTAAGGAACACACAAGCAGTTGAAATCCAGCCATTCTAATGACCAAAAAATCGAGGTATAAGCCTCTTCTAAGAGGGGAAGAGTTTTTGGGAGTAGAGACGCGATTCGGAAAGCGTATGAAACAAAGCTTCTTCCAAAAACAACCCTTCTGCCTTCTGCCCTCTGGAGGGGCTGTGTGGCGAGGAAACCTCGCCACCTTGTATGCCCCGTCCCTCTGCCTTCAAAGTGCCTTCTGCCCTCTTTTGACTTCCTAGCTTTTCGCAAGCGGCTAAAATAATCTCCTCAGTTTCTTGCCAACCGATACATTTATCGGTGACAGAAATTCCGTATTTTAATTCTTCGCGATTGCTGGGGATGGTTTGATTGCCTTCATATAAATTTGACTCTAACATCAGTCCAACAATCGAGGTATTGCCATCTACAATTTGTTGGATCGCATTTTCAAAAACTGAAGCTTGTAATTTATAGTCTTTATTAGAATTGCCGTGGCTGCAATCGATAACAATTCGCGGCGGCACATTGGCTTCTTTTAATTTTTTCTCTACTAGGCTTACATGCTCTGAGTCATAATTGGGTTTGCCATTACCACCTCTCAAAATTATATGACCGTAAGCATTTCCTTTTGTTTTAAAAACGCTAACTTGTCCTTTTTGATTGATTCCTAAAAAATGATGGGAACTTAATGCAGATTCTATGGCATTCAAGGCAACTTGAATGTTTCCATCAGTGCCGTTTTTAAACCCGACAGGCATTGAAAGTCCGCTTGCCATTTCTCGATGAGTCTGCGATTCAGTCGTGCGAGCGCCAATAGCTGACCAGGCAATTAATTCGCTTATATACTGAGGTACGATCGGATCGAGTGCTTCTGTTGCGGTTGGCAATCCTAATTCGACTATTTTTAACAAAAGGCGGCGAGCAGTTAATAATCCTTTTTCAATATTAAAAGAATCGTCCATATCGGGATCGTTAATTAATCCTTTCCATCCGATTGTCGTTCTTGGTTTTTCAAAATAAACTCGCATAATTAGCAACAGTTTATCTTGGACGCGATCGCTCAGTTGTTTGAGTTTTTGTGCGTATTCGATCGCGGCTTGCGGATGGTGGATCGAACACGGCCCGACCACAACAAATTTTCGGCTATCTTTAAAATCTAAAATATTTTCTATTTCTTTTCGGTGGTTTAAAACGGTTTCTTCTGCTATTGGCGTTAATGGTACTTTAGCTTTTATTTCATGAGGGGTTGATAATACATGAGATTTTTGAATATGAGTATTAGATAATTTATTTTTCATATAATATTTTTGTCAATTTTGTGTGGTTAAGCGTTAAAATAGCTATAAAAATTTCAAGGAAAAGTTTAAGTTAGCTAAACTTAAATAAGGAGCAAAGCCAATGAAATTCGAGATTGCTAACTTATTATTTTACCGGATGTAGGGGGTAAAAGAGCGATCGCGATCGAAGCAAATAAGTTGCTCCGTATTTCTACCTAGCCAATAGCGATCGCCAAAAAAATTTAGGCAAAGCTAACATTCGTTTCCAACGCCAGGGTTCTTGATAAAGTCGATAGAGCCATTCGAGATTATTGTTGCAAAACCAAACAGGCGCTCTTGCCTTCACCCCAGACCATACATCAAAACTACCGCCTACGCCAACCCAAATCGCATGAGGACACAAAGCGCGATTTTGACGAATCCAATATTCCTGACGCGGAACTCCCAAACCAACAAAAATAAGTTTTGGTTGAAGGGTTTTGAGCGTTTTCTTCCAGTCGTCCTCTTCGGCTGGCGATAGATAGCCGTGGTTAGTCAGAATCGAAATTCCAGGGATTTTTTGCCGCCAGCTTTGTGCGGCTTGTTCTGTAATTCCTGGTTTACCTCCATAAAAGACGATAGGATAAGACTCGCCAAATTGACCGATTTGTTTGAGTAAAGATTCTGATAGTTCGATTCCAGGACAGCGCCGCTGTCTTACGCCTCTCATGCGCAGATAAATAACAATTCCAGCACCATCGGGAATAACGAGATCTGCTTCTCGGATAGCCTTAGCTACGTCGGGATTGTTTTCGGCGAGCATTGCCATTTCTGCATTTAGGGTGACGATATGAGTTCCAGTTCCTTGTTGCAGGCGCTCTATCGACCAACTTGTATAATCGTTGGAGAGGTGGACGGGTAAATTCAGAACAGAGAATGTTTTGAGAGTCTCTAACATAGGTAGACGGCGATCGCGATCGTTCGTATGCAATTACTTTACCTTACTGGTATCGACTAAGAAAGCCTACTTTTGGCAATGCGATTTCTCGTTTTGAAGATTTTTAGATTTGTTGGTATATTTTTTTATCTCATATCTCAATTAGAAAAAAGAGTGCTACAAAAGTATACAGGAGCATAATATTGAGTTTTTCCAAAAAACTAATGACTATGCAAGTTAAATGCAGAACAATCGTCGATCGCGCTTTTTTTATTAACTGTATAGATTTCCTAGAAACAATGATATAGGATTGAAGAAACAATCTCGAAAGTCTATGGATGCCTTTGGATATTGTGAAAAAAATACTGATTTGCTAGTTTAGAACAATTTTCTATTTTTGGGCGATCGCCAAGCTATTTTTAAGTAAAAAACGTTGAACTTTAATAATGATTAATCTTTTTTTAGTTTATGTATTAACGATAAAAACTTCAATCTCTCGCCATCATTTACGATCGCGATCGAGTTAAAACAATTTCCTTTCGCTATTGTATAGCGTTTCTTATAGCTATGAGGTACATCTAACTGGGCCGCGTAGGAGGCACCGAGCAGCGCTGCCCTCTTTCTTAAATCTGTAAGCCATATACTCGATCTAAAAGAGAATTGCTATATATTAGCGTACTGGTTGTCATTTATGTATCTTATTTAGTTTTTTGTGTCACCTCATCCATGAACGCTAGCAAGCAAATTCTACTAATTATCATAATTTTTAGTCTGGCTACCTTTGCTAGTAGCATACTGGTTTTGATAGGCGGTCTTCAAGGAGGAATTTTTGGGATTTTTGCAACGATTTGCATAGTAGTTGCTTACCAATATCCTCGTTTGGGATTGTGGCTATTTCTTATCTATTTACCTTTTAGCGGTACGATAACTTATGCTTTTGGAAACATATTTTCATCAATTGACGGTAGAGTTGCATTTACTAGCGGATATCCATTGTTTCATTTAGCGAAAGATCTTTTCTACTTACCCGCACTAATTTCCATTCTCATTCGCAGCCAAGTTTTTCAAAAATTTCAACTTATTGCTAAACCCCTAATCTTGTCAATTTGTGCTTTGTTAGTTGCTTGTTTGTTAACATTTCTGGCGATGGATTTTCCCCAATACTTGCAAAGCTTAGAGAGTGGAACATTATTAGCAACAGCAATTGGATTAAGAGCGCTTATTGGTTATATTCCTTTATTATTTTGTGGCTATTACTTAATTCGCGATCGCAATGATTTATTCTTTTTGAGTCGTTTGTTTGTTATTTTGACAATAATTTGCTGCATTTTTTGTTTTATTCAGTACTTTTTGCTCGTGCAAGGAATTTGTCCTGGCAATGCAAGTTTGCCCGAACCTGCTGTTGACAAAGCAACTTTGCTAGCTAGATGTTTTGTTGGCGGTTCTCTTCTGTATAACCCCGGATTGGGTTTAATTCGTTTGCCTGGTACTTTTGTCGCTCCTTGGCAGTGGGCGTGGTTTTTAATTGCTAATAGTTTTTTTGTTTATGGTGCTGTTGTAAGCGATTCTTCGCGTTTTTGGCGATGGATTGGTTGGATAGCAGTAGGGATGCTGATAGTAACTATAATTATTACAGGTCAAAGAGTTTCTTTAGTTGGCGTTCCTATTGTTTTCTTAACTTTATTTTTATTCAATCAGTCTAGTAAAAAAAAGATATTAATTAAATTAACAGTTATTACGTTTTTGATTATTTTAGCAATTAATACAATTGGGATTGTCCGCGTACAATATTACGATCTAATTGACCGTTGGAGCTATTCGCGTCCCGATCTTTTTGTTATCGATCAATTTAAGTGGGTATTTCAAAAAGGAAATAGTTGGTTGGGACATGGTTTGGGAGGAGCAACAAATTCTGCTCGTCGTTTGGGCGAGATTGTATTGATAGAAACTTTTTATGCTAAGTTATTCTACGAAATCGGTTTGCTTGGCGTTACGGCTTTTTTATGCGTCGTTTCTAGCCTTAGTTGGCTTACTTTTAAAGTTTATAGCTCTCTTCAAAAATCTTCTGTACGACGATTGGCGCTGTGTCTTTGGATTTTTATTTTATTTATGAGCTATAACACTTACTACTATCCCCTCAGCGTCGATCCAGTGGCGGTATATTATTGGTTTATCGGTGGCGTTTTACTTAAATTACCCGAATTAGACAAAGAATTTTCTCGCGAAGGATAGTTTGGCTTTGGATATTCGTTTATTAGTTCTCGACATTGATGGGACGATTTCTGGTCGCTCGAATGACACGAGCGAAGTCGTCAAACAAGCCATTAGAGCGGCTCAGGAGCGAGGAATACAAGTAGCAATAGCTACAGGTAGAATGTATTGCTCGGCGATGCGATTTCATCAGTGTATCGGCTCTCAACTGCCAGCGATCGCCTACAATGGAGCGTGGATTCAAGATCCCCGCACTCAAAAACTCCATCAACATCTACCCGTTTCTTCAACCTTAGTAGCGCAGATATTAGACGATTTAGAACAACCCGAACTTATCGATCGCCTTGGTATTCATTTTTACATCGGCGATCGCTTATATGTGCGTCAAATTACCTCGCAAACAAAATCCTACGCCAAACGCTCTGGTGTCGAACCGATTGCGGTTGGCGATCTCCGTTCGCTTTTAGATCGACACCCAACTAAAGTTTTGGCGTTAAGCAGCGAAGTAGCTTTAATCCAAGATCTTTTGTGTCATTTACAACAGCGTTACGCTAAAAGCGAGCTTTATTTGACTCAATCGACGGCTAATTTTTTAGAAGTGACTCATCCCGATGCGAATAAAGGTTCTGCAACTCGTTACTTGAGCGAAGAAATTTTGGGTTTGGAGGCAAAAAATGTTATGGCGATCGGAGATAATTTTAATGATGCAGCCATGCTTCAATATGCAGGTATAAGCGTGGCGATGGGTGATGCTCCTACAACGCTAAAAGAACTAACTGATTGGGTTGCGCCTAGCGTTGAAGAGGATGGGGTAGCAGTCGCGATTGAAAAGTTTCTTCTGTGACCCAAGAATTTTATCTGGCTGATAGTGCGATGGGGAGATGTTAGGGTTTACGAACTATTTTCAGGAGTTTACCTGCTTTTTGCGATTCATTTGAGCTACTCCATAGAAGCTCATAGGGAACAGTAAGCTGACTGGGATCGCAATTCTCATCGAGACAGAGAAGATAGTCATATGAAATACTATCTTCTTTAAACTGAGAAAACTTAATAGGTTCAATTATAGAATTAGGATTTGTTAGATAAAAGTGATAAATCCATGTATTATCCCCAGCAACTAAGGCAACTTTAGAATTTTCTGAAACTAGCGTTCTAATTTTGTCTATGCGATCGTCTTTATAAAATTTGTTTCCATAATATAAGCGATCGCTACCAAAATTAGTTTTAATCCAGATATTGGGTTTGAAGAATTCTTTAATCGATAGACCGCCTAATGGTTTAGATGTATTTAATACACAGGAACTGATGAGAATAAAAATAGAAAGAACGATAACAATTTTAGTTAAGATAGAGTCTTTTTTTTGATTGGTAATATAATTTAGAAAAAAAGCAATACAAACTCCAGAAGCCGTGAAAAATAGACTTAGATAGCGATTATTCCACGGAGTCCAAGAAAGGGTATAGCTGATAATAAACATAAAACTCAATAGAGTCAAAGACGTTGCTTTTAAAAATTTGTTACCTCTAAATAGTGAAAAAATAATTGCAGGAATAACTAAAAAGAAACCTCCGATCCCATACCAAGAATAATCTTCATGAGGAAATAGATGTATTGTAAACTGCCAAGGAACTCCTTCGGAATATCCCATTTTTCTATCGCCAAAAATAGGTTTAAAGATTGTTTCATAAAAATTTTCTAAATAATTATCTATAGGAAGATGTAATCTTGCTGTTGCAATGTAATCAAAAGGAAATAAGTGAAAACTCTGGAAAAGATATCTAACTACATTAGCTATGCCTCCTAGTATGCCGCTGGGTTGAGTAAATTGATTGCTTGTTAAACCAGTCGCATCATTCTGGGTAGCATGATTATAAAGAAATAGCCAAATCTGAGACATGACTATAACAGGTGAGGTTAAAACCACAAAGTATAACCAATTGTGTTGGATAACCTTAAAAACTTTTAATATTCCATATTTTTTAAAGATTAAATAGCCAAAAAATACTAAGTAAGGAAGAAAAAAAACAGCAAATGTTGTTTTAGCAGAAATTCCAAATAATAATCCCAAAACGATAAATGACAAATCTTGAATATTTAAGACTTTTAAAAAACTAGAAGTTGCCAGCAAACAAAATACCGCTGCTGCTGCGGTAAATATATCATTTTTTGTTGAGGTAGCCTGAAAACAAAACTCAGGCATCCCAGCAATAACAAGTGTGGTTGCTAAACTAATTTGTACAGAGGCAAAATTTCGAGATAGTGCGTAAGTTCCTAATCCAATACTTATATAGGCTAAAAAACTAAATAAGCCTACTCCGTAATCTGAATAAAATCTTAGAAAAGCATGGGTGAGTATGTCTGAACCGACGACAAACATAGACTGACGAAACGTTGTTACATTCTCTAGGAATAAAGAATTTTCTTGTTGAAACAAAAAAATTCTCGATAGGTTATAGGTCATACTATCCCAATTAGAAGGAGGGATTATAGTGGCTAATAAGAATAAGTAAAGCCAACAAATAAAGAGAACTAAAACAAGCAGTTTATGATAAATAAAAAAAGTTTTAATTTTTAAAGCGATCGACTTAAGCTCGTTTCTTTTTTTAGCAATTAATATCAAAAATGAAATACAAAAAAATCCTTCGATCCAAAAAGAAAGGTTCGGAACTTCTAGCAAAAAACAAACCTGAAAAATTACGGAGAATAGCATTAAGGCTATAACTATCCCCAAAGATAATGTTTCTGAAACTTTACGAGTAGATTTATCAACAAATAAAACACCTCCTAAACAAAATAAGAAGATTTCTAAAGTAACTATTACAGATGACATTCTCAGACCTCCTCTCTTTTTTTGACTATCATCGCCTCTAACTGTAAAAACACAAACTAGCCGATCTGAAAAATAATGTTTGTGTTTTTCTATAGGGAATACAAGAGATAAAATCTTTTAATCAAATAAGTAAAACTAAGCAGTCTTAATAAAAACGATAAAAAAAATAGTTTTTTTTACCCTATCTTAACCTTTACATATTAATCTTTTTTTTTACCTACAATAACTTATTCGGCAGTAAGGTGAGATACAGTAGAGAAAAGCTAGCTTCTATCCAAATTAGTGTTGGCGATCGCATTCTGTCAATTTCTCATTATCGCTTATCTAATTGACAATTGTTTTTGAGGAAAAATCAAAGGTAAAGTTTATGTACTCAAGGTTCTAGCCTGTATGTCAGTTATAAATTTTCTACAAATTATGTAGCTTAATATACAGTCTAAAAAGACCTGTGCCTTAAGTATGATTGTTGCTTTTATAACAAATGTTAATATCCAATTTCATTAGAAAAATCTCATGTAGTATTCATGAAATTTTCATAAATTTACCCGAAATTGAGTAAAGCAATGTTAGAGTTTACAAAAAATAATTTTCGGTAGAACAAGTTGTGAAAAGCCGAACAGATTTATCTATCTCAATAGTAACTCCCGTACATAATGGAGGCGATAACTTTCGGAAATATTTATCTAGCCTAAAGCAGTTTGCACCGCTAGGAACCGAGATTATTATCGTCGCTGATGGCGATGAAGAATCGGGAAATATAGCGCAAGCATTTGAGATGCGCGTCCTGAAAACTCCTACTGCTGGGGGGCCCGCCCAAGCGAGAAATTTAGGCGCTAAGGCAGCTACAGGAGAAATTCTCTTTTTTTTGGACGCAGATGTAACTATTGGTGCCCAAACAATCGGGCAAGTAAATCGCGTTTTCACTCAAGAACCCGATTTGGCTGCCTGTATCGGTTCTTATGACGATTCGCCAGGAGCAACGAATTTTTTATCTCAATATAAAAACTTATTTCATCATTACACTCATCAAAGGGGAAAAGAAGAAGCCTCAACTTTTTGGGGAGCTTGCGGGGCAATTCGCCGCGATATTTTCTTAAAAATCGGGGGTTTTGATGAAAGCTATCGACTTCCCTGCGTGGAAGATATTGAATTGGGCTATCGCCTCAAGCAAGCCGGATACCAAATTAAACTGTGCAAAACTATACAAGTTAAGCATCTCAAGCGGTGGGGCATGATTTCTCTGCTGCGGGCTGAGGTTTTTTACCGAGCGATTCCTTGGACGGCTTTAATTTTACGACATCGCCAGTTAAATAACGATTTAAACTTGCAATGGTCGAGTCGAATGAGCGTCTTGTTGGTCTACGGGTTAATAGCTGCTGTAGTAGCGGCGTGGTGGTGGATAGGGGCACTCTGGGTTGCGGTAGTTGCGATCGCGGTACTCTTAACAATCAATTATCCGGTTTACCAGTTTTTTAACCGCAAACGCGGTATGGTATTTGCAATCGCAACCATTCCCTGGCATTGGCTCTACTACTTATATAGCGGATTGGCATTTGCGATCGGGATTATTCGCCACATATTTGACACAACTCAATCTAACCAAAACCAAAAAACGATAAGTAGCTAATATGGAACATCATCCTATCGTTATCATTGGAGCGGGGCCAGCAGGTTTAACTGCTTCTTACGAGTTGATTAAAAAAGACATTCGCTCTCTCGTCCTAGAAGCTGACGATAAAGTCGGCGGCATCGCTCGTACTGAAGTATATAAAGGCTATCGTTTCGATATAGGCGGACATCGCTTTTTTACCAAAGTCGGCGAAGTCGAACAGCTTTGGTATGAAATTCTCGGAGACGATTTTATTAAAGTTCCCCGCCTGTCGCGAATTTTTTATCAAGATAGGTTTTTTGATTATCCCCTCTCTTTCAAAAATACATTATCAAATCTCGGCCCGATTGGCAGTGGATTAATACTCTGGAGTTACATCAAGGCAAAAATAAAAGCTTTCATCAATCGCCCCGAACCGCAAACCTTTGAAGAGTGGGTAACTCACTGTTTTGGCGAACGTTTGTACAAAACTTTTTTCAAGACGTATACCGAAAAAGTTTGGGGCATTCCCTGTAATAAAATTCAAGCAGAATGGGCGAAACAGCGCATTAAAGGGATGTCGCTCAAAGCAGCGGTTATTAATCTTTTGTTTGGAAAATCCAACGCCAAAAGCTTGATCAAAGAATTTGATTACCCAATCTTGGGGCCGGGGATGATGTGGGAACGCGCCCAAACGTTGGTAGAAAGCAAAGGTTCGGAAGTTCGTCTCAATACCAGAGTTATTCGTATCGAGAGAGAAGGCGATCGCATCAAAAAAATTATCGCTCAGCACGAGGGAGAAATTCAAGAAATTACAGGCGATCGCTTTATCTCCAGCATGCCCGTAACTGCCCTGCTACAGCGTCTAGAACCCGCACCGCCAAAAGAAGTCCTTCATGCGGCGCGATCGCTCTCTTATCGAGACTTTCTTATCGTGGCATTGATTGTTGATGTTGAAGATTTGTTTCCCGATAACTGGATTTACATTCACAGTCCAGAAGTTAAGGTCGGTCGCATCCAAAACTTTAAAAATTGGAGTCCGGCAATGGTTCCCGACCAAAGAAAGACTTGTTTGGGGATGGAATATTTCTGTAACGAAGGGGACGAAATTTGGCAAATGTCAGACGAAAAACTGCTCGATTTAGCAACGCGAGAACTCGATAAATTGGGACTTGTCGATGCTAGTAAGGTAGAAGACGGGACGATTATTCGCCAGCGCAAAGCATATCCCGTCTACGATCGCGATTATGCCCAACACTTACAAGTTATCCGCCGTTATATCGAAACTTTTGACAACTTGCAAACGGTCGGACGCAATGGGATGCACCGCTATAACAATCAAGATCACTCCATGCTTACAGCAATACTAGCTGTCAAGAACATTTTGGGAGAACAGCACGATCTTTGGGACGTAAATACCGAGCGCTCGTATCACGAAGAGTTTACCCAAGAAGAATGGCAGAAGCGACAGCAGGAGTTAAATACAGCAGGAGTCTAAATTCAGTACGATTCGGGATTTAGAACATGGAGCATTTATCTAGTCCATTTGTATCTGTCATCGTTCCAGTTTTTAACGATCGCGATCGCTTGAAAATCTGTTTAGAAAAGCTCGAAAATCAAACTTATCCCAACCATCTTTATGAAGTTGTTGTTGTCGATAATGCCTCAGACAATGGCGAGGAAGTGAAAGATTTGGTTGCTCGGTTTGCACGTGCGATCGCTACCTATGAAAGCTTTCCTAGTTCCTTTGCCGCTCGCAATCAAGGAATATCTTTAGCAAAAGGAGACATCATTGCTTTTACCGATGCCGATTGTATTCCTGCGCTTAATTGGATTGAAAAAGGTGTAAAAAATTTACTCTTTACGCCTAATTGTGGTTTGGTTGCAGGTAAAATCGAAGTCTTTTTTAAGGATTCTAGTAAAGTTACCCCCGTAGAACTTTATGAAAGTCTTACTGCTTTTCCTCAAAAAGAATTGATTGAAAAATATAACTATGCAGCAACAGCTAATATTTTTACGTTTAAAGATGTCATTAAACGAGTGGGAAATTTCGATGCTCGTTTAAAATCTAGCGGCGATATCGAATGGGGACAGCGAGTCGCTAAATTTGGCTATCAACAGATTTATGCCGATGAGGTTTGCGTCGCTCATCCTGCTAGATACTCTTTTACACAACTTTTTAAAAGAACAGTTCGTTTAGCGGGGGGAATGTGCGATTTGTACGACAAACAAAGTTCTTCATGGCTGGAACGCAATAAAATGTATGCTATGGGATTAGTGCAAAATTTAGTTCCACCCGTCAATTTTTGGCTAAAGATTCTATTCAAATCTAACTTGAAAAGCTTCAATCAAAAATTACAAGTTTGTTGGGTGATGTTTTTGGTTAGATATATCAGTGCAGGAGAAACACTCAGGCTTAAATTAGGAGGAAGTTCGACTAGAGATTGAGAATTATCGAGTGCGGAGCTTAACTGATGGAGTCTTTATCTCAACCTTTTGTTTCAGTCATTATTCCCGTTTTTAACGATCGCGATCGCTTAAAAACTTGTTTAACCTCTCTAGAAAATCAAACCTATCCTAAGAATTTTTATGAAGTAATTGTTATCGATAATGGCTCGGATTCTCAACAAAATATTGCTGGTGCGATCGCACAATTTAAGGGAGTTATAGCTACTTATGAAAGTTTTCCTAGCTCTTATGCTGCTAGAAATAAGGGAATTTCTCTAGCCAAAGGAGATATTATTGCTTTTACTGATGCTGATTGTATTCCTCGTGCAGATTGGCTCGAATCTGGCGTAAAAAACTTGTTACAAGTGCCCAATTGTGGATTAGTAGCAGGCAAAATAGAGATCTTTTTCAAGAACAATAAAGCAACGCCAGCAGAACTTTACGAAAGTATTATGGCTTTTCCTCAAAAAGAATTTCTCGAAAAGTATAAAGGAGGTGCAACGGCTAATCTTTTTACTTATAAAAATGTTATCGAACGAGTTGGTCTTTTTAAAACAACTTTGAAATCGGGTGGGGATATCGATTGGGGACAGCAAGTACATTCTTTTGGCTATCAACCAATCTATTCGGATGAGGTTTGTGTTAGGCATCCAGCAAGATATTCTCTCGAACAAATTTATAAACAGGCTATTAGAATTGCTGGTGGAGTTTACGATCTTTATCTTGAAGATAAGAAAACATTCAAGGAAATCGACTACTGGATATCCTATTCTTTCCTGGATACCGAGCGCGATTTCCAGAATTTTCCCGCTGCCATCCAACCCAGCGAGCTGGACCGGCTGCAC
>JALOOL010000472.1 GCA_025454425.1 Hydrococcus sp. Prado102
TTTCATTCGTTTTATCATCATGCAAATGAATGCTCGGTTTGCAATATTCGTGCTTTACTGATGCTTAACACCGTGACTGTTACTGAATTACCCAGGTACCATTGATGAGCAATACATAAGCGGTCATATACACACAAACTATACATCTTTTATCAGAAATTACAATTAAAGACACAAATTTCAAATTTATTTATTGTAATATTTTCACTTATTTAAGATTGAATCGATATTTAGGCAGGAATACAGTTCCTAATTTAACTCGGAGTAAGAAGGTGCCTATTGCCGAATTACATAATTTCGGAAAAAACTCAAATGAACTCCAAAATTACGGAAAATTAACATTCAGTCAAGGGATAGGTGCATTCGTTCGACCGTTGACGACAGCAATCGACTGGAACGGTCAGAGATTAAATATTCGACAAGCGATCGCAACAGGAATTCAAGCGAGTGGATGGGCAGATATCGCACCCGAATTATTAGGAACTCCCAAGGCAATAAAGCAATTTGAATTACAAGTTGTAGCTTCGAGAGTCGATCTGAAAGCTTTTGCTATTCCTTTACCTGGTAATTTAGCCAAGGTAGGTTATTCAGGTAATTTAGATTTTGATGGGAAGATCGCAGGAACGTTACAAGCGCCTCGAATTGAAGGAGATTTAGGTCTTGACAAATTGCAAGTTGCTAGTCTCGAATTCGATCGCACCCTTAAAGGAACCATCAAAGGTATTCCACAAAAAGGAATTAATATCGATCTTGCAGGCATACAAGACCGCATTCAACTAGCACTCGCTCCTAAATACCAGCCTAGTTCTTTCGATATCGAATTAAATCGGATGAATGTTAGCGGCATCCGCAAAAACGATCTGCTACAAATAGAAGCAGATAATATCCAAGTTGGTTTATTTAAAAATATCGCTAAAGCTTCACAAATTACCCTACCAGAAGCCATACTCGCACAACCGCTTTCAGGAGAATTATCTGGTAACTTTGCGTTTAATCTGCAAACATCAGAACTAGCTGGAGATGAAATTGCGATCGCGAATCCCCATTTAGGCACGTTAAAGGGCGATCGTATAACAGCTAGCTTCCGCTATTTCAATAATAACCTAACGCTCAAAAATGCTCTATTCCAAAAGAATGACAGTCAATATCTCCTCAATGGCAGCTTGATAAACATTCAAAGTAATCCGCAACTACAAGCTGAAATTGAGGTATTCAAAGGACAAATTCAAGACGTTCTCCAAACCCTACAAATCTTCGATGTATCCGACCTCACGCGCGGACTCAAAACCCCTATCTATGCAAAAGCAGCCGATTTATATGAAGGCAGAAGGCAGAAGGCAGAGGGCAGAAGGCAGAATACAAGAGTTCAAAATTCTCCCCGTTCCCCCGTCTCCCCATCCCCCTTGTCTTCCTTGTCTTCCGAAGGACGCTCCCAAACTCCCCTTTTCAACATCGGTACGCCGCAAGCGTCTATATTAGAACAACTGAGTCGCTTATCAGAGATTGAAACGCTACTAAGAATGCAGCGCAAAAAGCGACAAGAAGCTTCGCCTTTGCCAGAATTAGCGGAATTACAAGGCAGTTTCGATGGAAAGCTAACGGTTAGTGCTGCTCCTAAAAGCGATATTAAAGCTTCCTTTGACTTTCAAGGTAAAGCTTGGCAATGGCGAAATTATACTTTTAATCAAATCGATCTCAAAGGCGGATTGCAAAATGGAATCGTGACACTCGAACCTGTAAGGGTGCAGTCGGGAGAAAGCTTATTTGCATTTTCTGGAAGCGTAGGCGGAAAGATTCCTTCGGGTCGATTGCAATTAACTAATATTCCCTTAGAATTGCTTGCAGAATTTGTCGAAGTACCCCCAACGATCGCGATTGGTGGATTGCTCAACGGTAATGTAACCCTAGCAGGAAGCCGCGACAATCCGCAAGCTAATGGAGAACTCGCGATCGCCAATGCTACGATTAACCAAACTGCACTTTCTACTACCCAAGGCAGTTTTACTTACGACAAAAGTCGTCTCGATTTTCAAGCTAGCAGCAAACTCAATCGTCATGCCGAACCGATTGTAATACAAGGCTCAATTCCCTATCAATTACCCTTTGCAACTGTCAAACCCGATAGCGATCGCTTGCAATTAAACTTGCAAGTGCAAAATGAAGGAATGGCATTATTAGATATCCTAAGTCGAGATGCCCTTTCTTGGATTGACGGAAAAGGAGAAATCGCGATCGATATTTCCGGTCGTTTCGATCGAGAACAAGGTCGTCCTAGTCAGTTACGCGCAGAAGGAATCGCTACTTTTAATAATGCAACCATCGGCGCACAAGTCCTTCCCAACGCGCCGCTAACCGAAGTCAACGGCAAAATTTTCTTTAATTTCGATCGCGTTGACGTAGAAAGCCTCACCGGAAAGTTTAGCGGCGGTAAAGTTGCAGTAGCGGGTAGTTTACCCCTCATCCAATCCAAACCGCAGAAAAACCCTCTAACTGTAACTCTGGATAATCTCGCACTCAACCTCAAAGGACTCTATCAAGGCGGCGTACAAGGACAAGTCAAAATTGCAGGAAGTGCTTTTGAACCCGATATCGGTGGCAGATTGGCGCTAGCAAATGGGAGAGTCTTATTAGGAGAAGGAAACGGCACAGAAAGCGAGTTAAACGGTGGATTGGGTTTAAGTTCGACCGAATTTAACAACCTGCAAATTACCTTGGGTGAAAATATCCAACTCGTGCGACCCCCTATTTTAAATTTCTTAGCAACGGGAAGCTTAACGTTAAATGGCAATCTCTATCAGCCTCGTCCTCAAGGAAAAATTACGCTCAAAAATGGTCAAGTTAACCTTTTTGCCTCTCAGTTGCGCTTGGATACGGGAGAAGAAAACACCGCTCAATTTTCTCCCAAGCGAGGCTTAGATCCTTACCTAAAGCTACAATTGAGGACTTCAGCCACTGAAACGACCCGCGATGCAGTTCGCACCAATGCGTCTTCTTCCGAAATTGCCGACCCGCTAACAGCTAACCTAGATAGCTTACAAACCGTTCGCATTCGCGCCAGAATTGAAGGATATGCAAGCCAACTGACCAACAGCATCGAATTGACCAGCATTCCGCCGCGCAGCCAGCGAGAGATTGTTACCCTTCTAGGCGGAGGTTTTGTCAATACATTGGGTCGCGGCGATACGACATTAGGTTTGGCAAACTTGGCGGGATCTGCTGTTTTTGGCAGCATACAAGGCGAAATTAGCGATCGCTTGGGATTGAGCGAGTTTCGTATCTTTTCAACCCCTCTAATTGACGATCGCGATCGCACTTCTAACAATGGAATTGGCATAGCAGCAGAAGCAGGAATAGACATCACTAAAGATGTCTCCTTTTCAGTGCTGAAAATTTTGAATACGGATAGATTGCCTCAGTTTGGTTTAGACTATCGCATCAACAACAATACCGTTATTCGTGGTTCTAGCAATTTCTCAGACGACAGCAGAGTTACCATCGAATACGAGCAGCGATTTTAACCAATTAATATAAATATTGTTATCCGAGACTCTAGCAATTTCTCAGACGACAGCAGAGTTACAATCGATACAAACATTTCTATTTCAATACAAAGTCCGATCGCGCTTCTTAAATAGATGAGATACGGTTTAAGTCAAGAAAAAATAGGCAACAACCAACAAAAAATATTGTGTTTAAAAAATAAGCTGTCGTACATCTAGATTGTAACAACGATCGGCTAAAACCCTCTTCCATACTAATTTTAAACGATTTCCTCTCTTCAATTATTACGGCTATATAGCGAGTCTAAATAAGTTGTAAAACTCTCAAGTTTCTCGATCTCCGAGTTCTGGAG
>JALOOL010000473.1 GCA_025454425.1 Hydrococcus sp. Prado102
ATCGGGATTGCGCCTTATTTTGGTATTTATTTGGGACTACCTCAAAGTGCGGCAGAAATCGAATCCTGGACGAAAGATCCAGACGGCGGATTCAACAAACTCTTTGACGAAATTACTAAAGGCGGCGTACTCAAAACGGGATTCCCCAATCCTGAAGGAGCGCTACAACAATCTTACGACTGGATGGCTACTCATGCAGAACTCGCCAAACAACAAGATCTGGAGCTTGTCTCTTCTGAAGGCGGTCAGTCAATTCGAGGTATCCTTGGAGCAGAAAACAATTCCACGCTAGTTAATTTCTTTAATGCCGCTAACCGAGATCCGCGCATGGGAGAAATTTACAAACAATATATGGAGAAATGGAAGGAGTTAGGCGGCGGCTTGATGGCGCACTATAGCGATATCAGTCGTTACGATCGCTTTAGCAATTTTAGTCTTCTAGAACACGTCAACCAACCAGGTTCGCCTAAATACAATGCTTTGCTAGATTTGCTAGCTGCTACGCCATCATCTTGATTCACCATGATGTTGGCAGGAGGCTCCCGCCATTTTAAATTGTCTTGTCTATATAATAGGTGAGGCAATTTAGGAGCCTTTGTAATATTTTGTTTTTTCTTAAGCGTTGATGCCGCCATTCAAGAGCAATTGCTTGAAGTATCACAGAAAAAGTAAAAGCAGAAAAACTATCAATAAAAGATTTTAATTTGATTTTATTTTTAATAGCTAATGCTATCGTGCCAATATATTCTCCTGCTTGAGAACCTATAATATGCGCTCCTAAAATTTCGCCATTACTTCTAACAATTAACTTACAAAAACCTGTAGTTTCTCCTGATAATTGAGCGATCGCGAGCGACTTAAATTCTTGTTTAAAAACCCATACATTTTTCCCAAATTTAGTTCTCGCTTCGGCTTCTGTTATGCCTACTCGTGCGATTGGTGGATTAGTAAACATAACATAAGGAATGGTTCGATAATCAACTTTAAAGAAAGGAAAACACAAGGCGTTTTCAACTGCAATACTAGCCTCATATCGAGCTAGATGGTTTAACGAATAGCCACAAGCATAAATATTAGGATTAGTTGTTTGTAATTTCTCATTTAGTTCGATCCCGCGATCGCTTATCTTAACGCCAACGCCTTCTAAATTTAATCCTTCAATATTCGGTTGCTGGTTTCCTACTAAAATAATTTCATCGGTTTCGAGCGCTCGATTTCCTGCTTGCAACCATTTTTTCTCCTCGATTTGTTGTACCTGCGTTACTCGACTATCAACGAGAATTTCAACTCCCGATGCTTCTAATTGTGCCTGGATTAATTTAGCAACTTCTAGATCTTCTGTTGATAAAAGTCGTTTATCTTCTATAAGAAGAACGATACTTTTTCCCGTTTGCCTCAAATTTTGTGCGAGTTGGATAGCGAGGGGACTACTACCTATAATTGTTAACTCTTGAGAAAGTGATGTTAAAACATCTTTTTGATATAGCTCGCTTGGTGTTAGATAGCCAACTCGTTCTATTCCTTCAATTGCCATTGGAACGAGATGCGAACCCGTTGCTAAAAGATAACTTCGCGATCGCAGTTTTCTATTACCGATAATAAATGCTTGACGCGGCAGTCGGCAAAATTCCCCCGAACCGCGAATGACATCAATTCCTAACGCCGCCAAAGTCGCTAGAGAATTTTGCTCTGCCAAAATTGCTCTCGCTTCTTGCGCCCAAGCTTGAGCCTGAGTTAATTGTATTTCTAAATGAGGAGTTGGCTGATACGCGCCGAGTTGCATTGCTATGTCTAACTGTTCGCTCAAATGAGTAACATGACTCAACGTGCGGTTAAAAATAACTTCAAAGTCACCGCCACAACCTTTAGGAGGCTGTTCGACAAGAGCAACGCGAGCTTTACGAGAAGCAGCCGCTACAGCAGCATAAATCCCTTCCTCACTGGCTCCAATGACAACAAGATCGTATTCTACACTCATCGATTGCTGATAAATGGTAACTGTTTGGCCGCACGCTATGCGCCCCTACGAGTCGCGAATTGAACTAATTCCTCTTAATAATCGCTCATTTTCTGGTTGGGTGCGAACTGCGATCCGAAAGTAGCGATCGCCTAATTCGGGAAAGCTCAAACAGTCGCGAATGAGTAAACGATGTTCTTTAAGAAGTTTTTCTTGCAGTTCGATGCTCGATCGCGCGGTACGCACGAGTAAAAAATTGGCGGCTCCTTCGAGAGGAGACAACCCAGGTAGCGAGGACAATCCTCGATACAGTTTATCTCTAGTTGGGAGTAACCAGTCCCAGGTTTGCTTCTGAAACTCGGTATCTTGCACGACTGCTTCGGCAGCGGCAGCAGCGAGAACGTTGACCGGCCAAGGATCTCGCCACTGTTGCCAGCGCCTGAGACGGTCGGGATGCGCGATCGCGTAACCCAAGCGCAGTCCGGGCAAGCTGTAAAATTTGGTCAGCGATCGCAAAATCACCAAATTTGAGTAATCTTGCACTGCTCCGATTAAACTTTGTTGCTCCTCTGGGGGAAGAAAATCCATAAATGCCTCATCTACGACGACTAGAGAAAATCTTTCTAGATAAGGCATCAGTCGATCGCGCAAAAATAATTTTCCCGTGGGATTGTGGGGATTATTTAGCAGCAGCCCTGCTCCTGAAGGGGAAGTTAAGGAACTAAATTGCGAGTCGATTTCCCCTTTCTCACTCTCCAAATTTAGCTGCCAAGCTTGAATCTTTGCCGAAAAAGTTTTTAGTGCCCGCCAGTAGTCGCCAAAAGCGGGAGTGACTAGGTAAGTTACATCTTTTTGGGCCAATTCCCAACACGCCCAAGTCAGTAACTCTGCCGAGCCATTTCCTGGCAAAATCGAGTCTGGCGGTAGCTCATGCCATTGTGCTAAAGCAGAGCGCAACTGAAAGTAACTAGGATCTGGATAGGCAGATAGTTGGGTCAATCCCTCCTGAATTGCCGCGATCGCGCTTGATGGCGGCCCCAAGGGATTGATACTGGCTGAAAAATCAGTAATGAGGGAACCTGGACAGCCTGCGATTCTAGCTGCCCAAGCTAAGTTTCCTCCGTGAGTTGGTCGATTCAAACTGGCTGCCGTTCGAGGGGACGAAACTATTTTGGCGCGACTTTCTCTTTGAAGAGCTTACCTGCTGAGAATGCAGGAACCTTAGTTTCTGGAATAATCATTTTTTCATTGGTTTTGGGGTTGCGACCTTCTCTGGCTTTGCGCTGTCTTGCCTCGAAAGAGCCAAAACCTACTAAGGTTACTTTATCTCCTGTAGAGACGGCTTCCATAATCGCTTCGATCGCCGCCGTAAGAACTGCATCGGCTTGTTTTTTGGTGACAGTTGCTTTCTGAGCCACTTTATCGACTAATTCACCTTTATTCATCTACAAATCTCCTATTTTTTCGCAATTTGTTGTGTTTTTTCTTTGATAGGTTTGGGTAAACCCTAGTATGTTAGCGAAATTCTTCAAACCGATCGAGACAAAATCGCGAGATCGATCTCTGAAATCCTGATAGGCTCAAAGTTTCACTGCATTATTCTAAGCCTAATTGGTTCGATCTGGATCGCTAAAACGTTTATTTTATATAGATTTCAACAATTTTTTTGTTTTTTAGGCGCAAGCGTCTAATTTTTAGCGGGTCAAATGGGGATTAAAAACCTCTTAAAAGTCTTATACAGTAACCTTTTGAAGAATTCTTTCTCCTTTTTAGATGATTTTTAAAGAAAAACTTAAGACAGAAATTTAAAGAAAGCTGTTTAGCACTTCCGAAATAAATCGCATCATTTTTTTTCATAATTTAAATAAAATAATGATAATGATA
>JALOOL010000145.1 GCA_025454425.1 Hydrococcus sp. Prado102
ACAAAGTATTACCGTTCAAGGCGCTTCGACGCTCAGCGAGTCAGAAATCAATCGTATGATGCGAGATGCGACAGAATTTGCCCAAGAAGACCGAGAACGCCGAGAAAGAGTCGAAAAACGCAATCGCGGCAGAGCGCTAGTCGATCGCGCTCAACGACAACTCAAAGAAGCTACCCTCGATTTTGGCACTCAATTTACCAGTTCCTATCGCCGTCAAATAGAGTCTCTCAGCACAGAAATTCTCGACAGTCTCGAAAAAGATGACGAACGCAGGCTCGATAGGGCACAGGCAGATCTCGACGACGTTCTCTACGAACTCAAACGAGAAGTTAAACTGCAATACGAAAGCGAAGAAGATGAAGGAATCATAAGTTCCGTTAAAAACTTCTTTACTGGAGACAAAGAAGAAGACTTACCCTATCCTCCCAGACGTTATGGCGGCGATCGCGATAGCTACCGAGACAGTTATCGCGATGATTACCGAGACAACTATCGCGACAGTTATCGAGAAAATTCGCGCGGCAGCGATCGCGACAGTTATCGAGAAAATTCGCGCGACAACTATCGTTCTTCTGCCTATGACAGATATGATAACTCTGATGACTCTTATTCCAATCGAGGCAGATCTTCTGGATCGCGTTCTCGCAACGCTCCCCCCGAATCGGATCGCTCTTACAGCCGCGGTCGTCGCAATCTGCCCCGCGAAAATGATTGGGACGAAGATGATGACGATTGGTTCTAGAACAGTAATCAGTAATCAGTAATCAGTAATCAGTGATAACTAAACACCTAATAACCACTAATGTATGGACGCGATGTATCGCGTCTCTATCCATAATAAAGAGATAATAGATAACAGATAACTGATAATTATAATATGCAACAATTGCGGAATTATTATGAAGTTTTAGGGGTGGCTAAAGATGCTTCTAATGAGGAGATTAAGAAGACATTTCGACGATTAGCGCGACTGTATCATCCTGATGTCAATCCAGGAAATAAAACGGCTGAAGAAAAGTTTAAAGATATTAATGAAGCTTACGATGTTCTCTCAGATGAGACTAAACGGGCAGATTACGACAAACTTCTCTTTGGAAAACAAAAACGCACTCCCTTGCGACCCAGAGTAGGAATAAATCGCAATGGCAACGGTAGCAGTAATAGCGATCGCTCGACGTTTGAAAATTGGAAATTTAGCGATTTCAGTCCGGGAATGACCAAAACCGCTAAGGTAGTTGGTTCTTCTTTTCGTAGGGATGTGGAAGCGAGGTTAACCCTACCGCTTGAAAAGGCTTATCGCGGAGGCAGAGAGCGCATTCGCTTAGAAGACGGACGCTCTCTGGAAGTTGATATGCCTCCAGGCATGATTGACGGACAAAAGATCCGACTCAAAGGTCAGGGCATGAATGGAGGCGATCTTTATCTGAAAATTACAGTCGCTCGCCATCCTTTTTTTAAAGTGCAAGGAGCGGATATTTATTGTCAAGTGCCTGTAACTCCTAGCGAAGCGATTTTAGGTGGGTCGGTAGAAGTTCTTACTATTGATGGGTTGGTGAAAATGACGGTTCCTAAAGGCGTTAAACCAGGTCAACGCTTGCGCTTGGCGAATAAAGGTTATCCTGACGGACACGGAAACAGAGGCGATCAATTAGTTGAAATTCAAATCGTTATTCCTTCAGAAGTTAGCGATGAGGAGTTAGAGTTATATCAACAATTGAGACAGATCGAAAAATTTAATCCCCGCCGCTATTTTACTAGCTAATAAAGCGATGTATTTTTAAGTTTTTAGAACGCGATCGCACCACGAAAATCCTTATATAGCAATTCTTAGTTAGGTAAAATACATTAATGTTTTCTCTTTATCCTATTGCCTATTCCCTGTTTCCCGTTTTTTATTTCCAAGACTGTCCCTCATTGATATGAGAAACGTTATATCTTTTTTTCTTAGCTAAAAACTATCTTTATTGTTTATCCTATGACAAGCGACAAGCGTAATTGGTTAGAACATACCGTACAAATTGAAATTGATGCTCCTATCGAACTCGTCTGGAGTTTGTGGTCGGATCTCGAACAAATGCCGCGTTGGATGAAGTGGATCGACTCGGTTCGAGTACTAGAAGATAACCCGGATCTTTCTTCTTGGAAACTTGCTAGCGGCGGTTTAGAATTTACTTGGCTATCTCGCATTCTCAAACTAGTGCCGCATCAAATTATTCAATGGGAATCGGTAGATGGTTTGCCCAATCGAGGCGCTATTCGTTTTTACGATCGCCACGATAGCTCGATCGTGAAAATGACCGCATCCTATGCAATTCCTGGGTTTTTAGGAAAATTAATGGATAATTTGTTTTTGGGACGAATTGTTGAATCTACATTGCAAGCCGATTTGGAACGCTTCAAAACTTACGCAATGCAGGTGCGATCGCAATCTAATTAAAGTTAGTTTTTAGGCTTCTAGCTTTTGACTTTGTGGGGACGAATGACTATTTTCCCCCGCGACCGATCTACGACTCAATCTTGGGGAAACGGGATGAATAGTTGTCTTGGGCGCAGCTATTTGAATGCTACTCGGCACAAACATAAAAGTTTGTTCTCCAATCCATACCGTGTGTCCGTCAATGGCATGAGTGCCGCCAGCCATCCAGTCAACCACTCGTTGCGCTTTGTCGTAACTCAATCGATTGAGCTTTAGAACCACCATTTTTCTCTCTTGCAAAGCTTGCAATGCTTTACGAGTTTCTTGTTCCGATCGCAGATCCATTACAACGACTTCGGGGGTTTGAGAATCGATTTTTTTAAAGTCAATCAAATTATTTTGCGTCATTTTTTCCTAAATTAAGCAACCAGACTTTGAATTGTTTTTTAGTATAGTACATATAGACTATGCTAAAAGCAAGAATTTATTCTCATTACCCAGAATATAAATTCAATATGCCAGCTTAGAAGCGATCGCGCTCAATTTTTAAAAATTAAACTTTCAAACAACTTATCACTTGCTAAAGCTCAATTCATGTGCTTAATCTTAAGAAGTTTTTGCCAGAAAGCCATCTATCTATTGACGGGAATTTAAGAAACCTTTTATATTTTGACAATTATTTATTCAAAACGTTCCCAATAATCGTCAGAAGATTCTGGTTCGAGTTCCCAGCGCACGCGATCGCGCTTATCTAACTTGTCCTTAGTGTGTATGGGTTCTCCATCAGTAGAAGCAATTCCCATCGACTCAAGCAATTGTTCGGTTACGCTTTGGTCTGGAGTAGGGGTTTGACCGCCAACGGCTTCTTCGCCAACCACTTCAGCTTGATAGCAATCGTCATCGGGATCGCCTCCGGTCACGTCAGCCTCGAAGTGGCGAGAATTTAATTTTTCTAAAGTATTTCCCATTCCCGTATGGCGATCGACTAATCCCTCAAACATGAGTTCTGCATCTTCATCGCCAATGAGATCGGCTAATAAGACTTCTTGAGAATTAGTATTTTTAGACGCTTGTGAAGAGTCATCGATTGAAAAAAAATGACTATCTTGCATGGCGATCGCTCCTAATATCAACATGACACTTTAATTAAATGTTATTAACTGTACGAGCTAGCTAACGATATTTGATAAAGACTCTTAACGTCTCTACAGGAAATTTCACGATCGAGCATTGGTGAAACCTTCGGTGGGGGAAAGGGGAATCTTTCAAGGGTATGTTTTTTAGATTTAAGTAGAGAAAAGGACAAGGGAGACAAGGGGGACAAGGGGGACAAGGAGGAAAAAGCCGATGTTTTCGTTGTGATAACACGCTAATTTCTCATGATTGTTAAAAACATACCCTTGATAGGAAAGGGGAATGGGAAAAGTCGAAACTCGTTGGCGTAGCCCGTCTTTTGGACGTAAGTCGAAACTCGAAAGTATTGATGAAGTCGAAATTAAATTTATTACTGAACTACTGTAAAGACGCGTTCCCTGAAAGGGTTCCCGTAGGGTAATTTCGCGTCTCTACGTTGAACGAAAGAACTTCGATCGCTGGTATGGCGAAGATCACATCTTTGTCTGGTATGGAATCACCGACTATTTATTGGAAAGATCGGACTATCGATATAGAAAGCCAAAAATCTGAAACCCCAGGTTTTAGCTGGAAAACTCATTTATTCAAAGTTTTATCCCGCGAGTGTGACATAAGAAGAATGGAAATCGAACAATATATAACTTTGTTAAAACAAGATATCGATGTCTGGAACCAGTGGAGAAAGAGCAATTGCGAACCGATTAGACTTGTTCGCGCCCAATTGCAAGGTGTTAATCTCAGACGAGCTTCACTAAGCGGCATAGATTTAAGCGAAGCTAACCTCAGACGAGCCGATCTCAGACGCGTATTTATGTGTGATAGTTGTCTAATAGGAGTCGATTTCACCGAAGCCGATCTAAGTCGCGCTTCTTTTGCAGGATCGGATCTCAGAAAAGCGAATCTCGCTAAAACATCTCTAAAATGGGCGTGTTTTATCGGAGCAGATCTCAGAGATGCTAATCTGAATGGAGCCGATTTAACAGGAGCAGATCTGACGGATGCTAACTTGACAGGCGCTAATTTAACAGGCGCTAATTTAACGGGGGTCGATCTGACCGGAGCCTCTTTAGTCGGCACTCAAGCGCACAGTACCAACTTTCAAGGAGCGATCTTAACAGGAGCGTGTTTAGAAAATTGGGAAATCGATAAAACGACTCAATTAAGCGAGTTGATTTGCGATTATTTATATCTCAAGTCAGGTAAAAACGGTCGCTGTCCGAGTAGCGGCAGCTTATCCCTTGGAGAAATAACTCAGCTATTGCAAAAAATCCTCTTGCCAATCGAGCAATTTAGCAAGCAAGAACCTGCTAATTAAGCTAATATGTGGAAAAAACGAGCGAGCTTGAGCGTCGTCAGTCCGTCGCACTAGCACCCCAAACTAGGGGCGAGCGATCGCACTGCAATTTCTTCCGGTCGTGGAAAGGGGGTACTAAATGAGAAAGCATAAGGCGTTGAACCATAACAACGCAAATGTTCTAATCGTTCTTTTGCCTCTGCCACTGTAGGCTGATGTTCAATCGGTATCCACCACAAAGCGATCGATTTCTGAGTTGGTTTCTCAAACCAGCGAAGGCGATCGCGCATAAGCTGTGCGTGGTCGCTACGATATACATAATTTGACAGTCCTTCAAGGGACTTCCAAACGGTTAAGGTAATCAAAATCCGCTCGTCGTCAAAGGCGCGAATACTGGTAGCATCCTCTGCACCTTCTGCTCGTAAGCGCCACACAAATTCAGGATCGCGATCGGCGATCGCATTAATTCTTTGAATTTGTGCGACAAAATCAGCCATTTGCGGTTCGTCCAAGGGGGCGCGTAGAGTTGCTGTATTAACTTGGGCGAGATGATACTCGATCGATTGCACTGGCTTCATGAATAAGCTAATTAATCGCAATTCTCACAAGCTTCGCACAGTCATCTATCTTAAGGTAGATTTGGATAAAAAACTTAACAACTCTAACTTTACCTTGCCTCTTGGTAAACAAGCCTCTCCTTTTAAGGAGAAAGACAAAAAGTTTGTTTTCAACCTTAAATCCTCTTCTTTCAAGAAGAGGTTTTCCTTCTGCCCTCTGCCCGGAAGCCCTCTGCCTTCTCAAATCTGACCGGAATCTAGCTTGACAAATTCGTTGTGATGTTGATGTTCTGAACTCAGGCGAGGTAGCACGGGAAAGAAGGGCTGGTGCAGACTAATCAACTGCGCCAAGGTTCTTTTGAGTTGGGTTCGCGGCACGATCGCGTCTACAAATCCGCGTCCTAAAAGATACTCGGATGTTTGAAAGCCTTCGGGCAGCTTTTCTCTGAGCGTTTGTTCGATGACTCGTTTGCCTGCAAAACCGATAGTTGCTTTGGGTTCTGCCAAAATAAGATCTCCTAGCATGGCAAAACTCGCCGTAACGCCTCCCGTGGTCGGATGGGTTAGCACGGGAATATAGAGCAACTTCTCTTGCTGGTGGCGGTGTAAAGCCCCAGAGATTTTCGCCATCTGCATGAGACTTAACATCCCTTCCTGCATCCTTGCGCCGCCAGAAGCGCAGATAATGACGACTGGGAAGCGTTCTTGGGTGGCGTGTTCGATGAGGCGAGTAAGTTTTTCGCCGACTACCGATCCCATGCTACCGCCCATAAAGCGAAAATCCATTACGCCAAGGGCGATGGGCAAACCGTCGATTAATCCCGTTCCCGTTTGTACTGCGTCTGACAGACCCGTTTTTTCCTGCATATCTTTGATGCGATCGCCATAGGATTTGCGATCGCGAAATTGCAGGGGATCGGTCGGAGACAAACTCTCGTCGAGAGGTTTCCAAGTCTTGGGATCGATTAGCTGGCGAATGCGTTCTTCGCTGTCAACAAACATATGATGGTCGCATTCGCTACAAACCAGTTGATTTGTCTTCAAATCTTTTGTATATGCCAAGACGCCGCAAGCTTCGCACTTCGTCCACAATCCATCGGAAATTTCTCTTTCTTGCTGTTGTTGAATATTCGGTTCCGATTTTTGTCTGTTGGCAAACCAATCAAATAAGGACATATCGATATTTTATAAATTAAAGTTATTTTGTAAAATCTTCAAAGCTCCTCTTCAGGCGAACTCAGAAGCAGTAGGGATGTCCACCGATCTTGCGTTCGCACAAGCATAAGCAGTTTGGCTTCCTTGACCGCAGTAAACACCGCTGCCGATATCGATGACTCGACTTGGAATGTTATACCAATTTGAAAAAAGGATGCGACAGATCGATTTCCAGAATCCAGATTTAAAAAGGGTTTCCGAATCCAAAATCCTCTCATCCTTTCATCCAAAATGGTATTATAAGCGGCTAATATTTGCTGCATCAGTTCGGCTTCCCAGCGAGCTTTAGTTGTTTTAATGACGAGCCACGACATGGGTTTTCTATTATTTTATCAATGCTAGTCGATCGTTATAGAGATTTTTACTCACCGTTCGCTAGTTTCCAAGGGGAAAGAAGATTTTTAAATAAGTTGAGATTATCTCGTCGCCAAAAAACATAGCCAAAGCTGCACCCAATGCTAAAAATGGGCCGAAAGGCATTGGTTGTCTGCGATCGAGCAAACCCAGTGCGATCGCGCCTCCTCCGACTAACGCACCAATAGCACAAGCTAGAAATCCTGTCAAGAGTAAATATTTCCATCCCAACCAAGCACCAATTGTCGCCGCTAACTTAGGATCGCCGCCTCCCATCGCCGTTTGTCCGAAAGCAATCGAACCAATCCAACGAATAGCATCCAAAAGCCAGATTCCCAAAACGGCACTGCTAATTCCCAGCATTAAATAATTTGCCACTTGCGCATCTTGCCATCCTCTCCAGATTTGAAATCCCAATCCTACAATTAACCCAGATTGCGTCAATTCGTTGGGTAGGGTCATCGTATCGAAGTCTATCAAAGATAGTGCCAACAACCAACTTAACAGCGCCCAATAACCGATTGTCGTAGGATTGTAACCAAATTTCCAATAAACCAGGACGAACAGCAAACCTGTTAGTGCTTCGACCGTTGGATAGCGCGCTGAAATTGGCGTTCTGCACCAGCGACAGCGACCGCGCAACCACAACCAACCGAAAACGGGAACATTTTCTGTCGCTCCCAACTGATGAAAACAGTGAGGACAGCGAGATGGCGGATGAATGAGAGATAAACCTGCGGGAATGCGATAGACAACGACATTTAAAAAGCTGCCGATGCAGGCTCCCAATGCAAACACAAAAATAGTGGCGATCGCCTTAACGAAAATGTCCATCGCCTCAATTTATAGTAATATCAATAATTTAGCTTAAAAAACTTCTGCTTCAAGCTGTTTGAGCGTAATAAAACACTCTTTGGGCAGCAAAATTGGATTTTCTCGAAATATCAACTGACCTCGATGATTTTCGCGATTAATAGCTACTCCGTAAGGACGCTTATCGAGTTTATTGGGCAAACTGCAATAAGTTCGGTAAATTCGCTGAGCGGCTCGCAACATGGCGGGATCGAGTAGAATTGGGATTTCTGTCTTCTGGGATTGTTCTGACGTGCGTACCACGATCTTTCCCCTCACATTTAATAAAATTAAATCTATTTAGATAGTACCCAAGGATCGAGCAAATAAGTAAAAATCGTTAAGATTCCAAAACTTTTAATAACATATCGCCCATTTGACGGCATCCGACTTGCTGCATCCCCTCAGACATGATATCGCCCGTTCGATAGCCCAACTCTAACACTTGCGAAACGGCTGCTTCGATTTTGCTAGCGGCTTGAGGTTGATTTAAGCCATAGCGGAGCATCATTGCAGCACTGAGGACTTGAGCGAGAGGATTTGCCTTATCTTGACCTGCAATATCGGGTGCAGAACCGTGAACGGGTTCAAAAACTCCTGCGCCGCTTGCACCCAAACTAGCAGAAGGTAACATTCCAATACTTCCGGTTAGCATCGCAGCTTCGTCGGAGAGAATATCGCCAAATAGATTTCCCGTGACCATCGTATCGAATTGTTTGGGAGCGCGAACGAGTTGCATGGCAGCATTATCTACATAAAGATGGGAGAGTTCGACATCGGGATATTCCTTGGCGATTTGCGCGACGCGATCGCGCCACAGTTGCGAAACATCTAGGACATTAGCTTTATCGACAGAACAAAGCTTGTTTTTACGTTTTCTGGCGGTTTCAAAAGCGACTTTGGCAATGCGATCGATTTCCGATTCGCGATATGCCATCGTATTCACGCCCCGTTTTTCTCCGGTTTCTGTCTCGAAAATGCCTTTGGGTTCTCCAAAATAAATCCCTCCGGTTAATTCTCGCACGACCATGATATCGACTCCTTCTACTACTTCCCGTTTGAGAGTTGAAGCATCGATTAATTGGGGAAAAATCGTTGCAGGTCGCAAATTGGCGAACAATTCTAATCCCGCCCTCAATCCGAGCAATCCAGTTTCAGGACGTTGGTGGCGCGGTAAAGTGTCCCATTTATAGCCGCCAATTGCTGCGAGGAGAACGGCATTGCTACTGCGACAAGCTTTTAGCGTTTCTTCGGGTAACGGTTCTCCCGTCTCGTCGATCGCCGCACCGCCGATAAGTGCTTCGACAAATTCAAATTGCAAGTCGAATTGTGGCGCGATCGCGTTTAGCACTTCTACCGCTACTGCAAGAATTTCAGACCCGATACCATCGCCAGGAAGTAAGGTGATTTTGTATTGTTGCGTCATAGATATTTGAATTATGAATTTAATTTTGTTTGCAGTTTTTTGAGAAGCGCGATCGACAATCTTTTATCATAAGCTATTTCAACGTCTCAAACCTCAAGAGTTGGGCGTTGAAGTAATATTGATATTTTGGAGGGTTTGCAATGAACGAGCCACAAATGACTAAGGAGTAGGAAGCTCTGTTGGAAGAAGCTTTAAAATATGCTCAATTAGCCGAACAGAAAGCCAAAGAGTTGTGGGAACTGAGCGAAGAGTTTGCCGAAAAGTGGGAGAAACGCCTGCGCGAGGCTGAAAAAACTGTAGCATCAAAGTCTGATGATTAAAATTGATACTTTTTAAGGCGATCGCCAAATTTTGATAGTTTTATCTGCGCTACCACTAACTAACGTTTTTCCATCAGGACTAAAAGCAAGAGTGCGAACTTTATCGCCGTGACCTTCTAAAGTTCGTAATAAGTTACCAGTAACTACATCCCATAGCTGAACTTTTTTATTTACAGTACCACTAGCTAAAATCTTTCCATCTGGACTGAATGCTATTGCACGGATACAAGAAGTGTCTGGAAAAGCACCAATTTCATAACCAGTCATTATATTCCAAAGCTTAATTGTATAGGCATCACCACCAGCCGCTACTGTCAGTCTGCAAGTTATAACATTAGAATGCCCAAAAATTTTTTGTGAGTAACAGGTTGCCAATCGAACGGTCGAGGCAAAAGGGAACAAGCAACAGGGAGGTATGACAGCTTTAATTTGTTTTGCTATCTTATGGATACTTTGGTTAATTAGCTCCCGTCGGTGGAGACGGCGGTTGATTCAACCCTTAATCGCGGTAGCGATCGCATTTTTTCTCATCACCTCACCTGTGTTCGTAAACCTGTTAACTTGGGGTTTGACCGCACCATTACCCCCTGATTTAGGCGATCGCGTCGATGCGATTGTGGTTTTAGGACGGGGGCCAGATTTGAGAGCGGCGCGAACTGGTGTAGCTTGGCAACTCTGGCAATCCAAACGAGCCGACAAGATTTTTGCTTCCGGCATGATGGATGCTATACCAATGGTGGAGTACTGGCAAGACAAGGGAGTGCCCGCAACATCGTTAGCTGGAGAAGAATGCTCTCAAACTACAGAAGAAAATGCAATATTTACATCGGCGATTTTGCATTCTCAGAGAGTTAAAAGCATTTTATTAGTAACCGACCCACCACATATGTGGCGATCGCTCCTGGTTTTCCGCAGTTTTGGATTTAATGTTGTACCTCATGCAACTCGCCTAGATTTTCAGCGATTTACTACAAAAGATCGATTAGTCCTAGTCGTTCGAGAATACTTGGGCGCGATCGATTATGCCCTGAATGACAAATTTCGGCAGCGATCGCCCCAAGAGTTAGATAACCCTTCACCAGAAATTCTACGAAAAATTACTGAGTGGAACTGCAAAGTTCCCAGAAAACCGTCTAGAAACTAAAGGAAATTAAAGAACACGAGATTTTGGGACGAAGATCTCAACATTATGATGATTTCGATCGCACTTTGTTCGAGACGATTCCAATAAGATTTAGCTAGTAAAGAGAAAACACGAGCATAAAGTTTTGTTTGTTGAAGAAATCAAGGTGTTTTTTATGTCTGAATCTGAAGAATCTCACTTAATCGTTTCCGAACCTTGTATCGTCGTACCAGAATCAATCGATACCAAACCGCTAGGCAATCTTTTGCAAGAAGCCGATTTAGTTTCCTCCGCACAAATAGAGGTCGCCCTACAAGACCAAAATTGTTACTATGACTTAAGAATTGGAGAAATTTTATCCTTGCGAGGATGGCTCCAACAAAAAACAGCAGATTTTTTCGTCCAACAATGGCCGGTATTAGTCCAAAAAAGACGACAACAGCCGCTTGGTTTTTATCTGCAAGCCGCAGGATTGCTCGATGAAGAACAAATTCGCACCTTACTTTCCGAACAAGCGCAGATTGGCTTGCGATTGGGGGCGCTAGCGGTTCTTAAAGGATGGATCAAGCCGACAACGCTAGAATTTTTCTTAAAGTATTTGTGCCCCGAACATCAGTCGGAATCGCCATTCGTCCAAAAAGATAGAACGATTGAGTCTGCTGAGGGTGGGGCTTGCTTGGCAAAAGATACGTTGGTTGACGATACTTTAACCGAAGGCCCATTCGATAAAGACAAAGATACTTTAAACGAAGTTCTTTTAGAAAAAGATACTTTTATCGAACAAACTACTGGAGAAGATTTCTTTGACTTTGACGAAGAGATGTTTAGTGAAGATACGCCTACTCAACTGATGAGTCCTTCCCCAATGGAAAAATAATAACTGAGTTTGGAAATTTTGTTAATTTCTATTGTCGTCCAAACTCAGTTGCGATCGCAAAGCGTGCGCCCAGCGCAATCGCCTCACCTTTTCCTAGCGAATGCTAATCGGTTGAGTCGAGGGAGTTTGTTGACTTGCGCTACGACTTTTAAGAATACCAATCGCCCTTTCATAATGAGGGTCGGCATTCGTCCCCATCAATGACGGATCGTTTTTCAGGCGCAATTGTTGCTCCATCGTTAAATCCAGATAGATATCAGGTTTGATTCCTTTGTGATTGATATCAGTTCTGCTAGGCGGGTAGTAACGCGCAATTGTCACCGCTAATCCAGACCCATCAGAGAGCGTGTGTACCGATTGTACCGTTCCCTTGCCATAAGTCGTCGTTCCTACTACAGTTGCCCGTTTATTTTCTTTGAGCGCACCTGTTAGAATCTCGCTAGCACTGGCCGAGCGATCGTCTACTAGCACTACTAGAGGTAGATTGGTTAAAGCCGTACCGTTAGCGGCAAATTTGCGATCGCCTCCCAAGCGATCCACTGTATGTACGATATCGCCTCTCTCCATCCACATCCGTGCGATATCTACGCTAGCAAACAATAGTCCGCCAGGGTTGCCTCGTAAGTCTAGGACATAACCATTCACTCTTTGTTTGCCCAGGTCTTCAATTGCCTTTTGCGTTTGTTCTGCTGCGTGGGAACTGAATTCATCGATTTTGATGTATCCCACTTTCATTTTGTCTTCTTGGCGAATATTGTAAGTGACTGACGGGACTTCCATCTCAACGCGAGTCAGCGTTACATCCAAAATTCCTTTTTCTGCTTGAGAGATTTGTAGGTTGACTTGCGAACCCACTTCGCCTTCTAATTCTTTCGATGCGTCCTCCAGACTCATTAAAGCCGTCGGTTTGCCATTAATTCTTAAAATTCTGTCTCCTGATTTGATTCCCGCTTTCATTGCTGGAGACTCCTTAATCGGTTCGACGACAACTAGGTCGTTGGTTTGTCGATCGAGCGCTAAACGCAACCCGATTCCGGTGAATTCTCCCGAAGTTTGACTGGTGAGCATCTCGAATTCTTCCGGTTCGAGAAAGCGCGTGTAGGGATCGCCTAAGTCTTGTAGTGCTTGCCGGATTGCTCTATAGGCTTGTTTGCGGTTGGAATAATCTTTAGAGAGCAATTCTTTTCGTTTTTCTAGCCAATCGGTATGGTTGAACTCGCGATCGACAAATTCGCTATTGACAATTTGCCAGATTTCATCTATTACGGCTTTTGGACTGTTTTCTAGCGATTCTACCTTATTTTCTTGCTGAGTTTCGGCTCCTTCTCGCGCAGCAGTTTGGACAGAAGAACTCGAAGCAGGAGCTAAGAAAGAACCGACTGCTAGGGCAGCGATCGCTCCTCCAAACAAACATCTTTGACAGATAGTAATTAAGACGGGAAATTGATTCATAGAAAAGCGTTATGGGCGATTACAAGCGATTAAAGCATTCTTCCAAACGAGTATAAGGTAGCTAGAAATCCTATTTGGGCCGATCTGTCTCAATATTCCCAAAGACTATGGCTCTAATAAGCAAGTTCCTAACTCCTTAATCTCCACTATAATTCTGCTTTTATAAAATCGAGTAAAATTTGCTGATGAATTCCTCCTAGCGGTCTGGTTCTATCTGCTTTGGCAGAATAATAACTGCCTTGGCGTATAGCTTCTGGAGGCACTAGCGCTAAATCCCAACCTTCATGCAAGATAAGTTGCTCGATGGGAACGGTCAGGGGGGCGTGATAAATGTAACGAACTATTTTAGAATCTCCGTAACAGCCAAATTTAGTCGGGTTTGTAACAGTATACTCAATTTCTTCGAGTACTTCTCGTTTGAGTCCTTCTTCTGGGGTTTCATCCGACTCTAAATGACCGCCAAATAATCCCCAGTGTCCGGGATAAGCAATGCCTGATGTTTCGTCTCGTAGCTGCATTAAAAACCGCTCGTTTTGGGTAAGAATAGCTAGTGCCACGCTAACGGGTTTCTCGTTCATGAATAGTTCAAAGTTCTTTCGTTCAAAGTTCAAAAAAGGGAATAGGGAGTAGGGAGTAGAGAATAGTAAAGACAATTTTTGACACTCCACGGGTTAAAACCACGTGGATTCTAGAGGTTGTCTATGACGGGGATAAATCCACCGTCATAGACGCTTTTCTAGTTAAGGGACTGTCATTGACCCCACCCTCTACATCAGCTATATCCATTACAGATACCGCTTTCTGAAGATCTAGAGGGCATGAAA
>JALOOL010000146.1 GCA_025454425.1 Hydrococcus sp. Prado102
AACCAATACGGGGGACGGAGCCGGGATTTTAATACAAGTGCCGCACAAGTTTCTTAAAAAAGTAGCCGCGGCAGAAAATATCTTACTTCCAGAAGCAGGACAGTACGGTGTCGGAATTATTTACGCTTCAAACGATCGCGCGGTGCGAGAGAAAGGCAAAAAGCTATTCGAGCAAATCGTAGCAGAAGAAGGTCTAGAAGTCCTCGGCTGGCGCGACGTACCGACAGATAACTCGTCGCTAGGCAATACGGCAAAATCGAGCGAACCCTTCATGGAGCAAGTTTTCATCTCGCGCTCGCCTGAATTAACAGACGATTTAGCATTCGAGCGGAAACTCTACATCATCCGCAAGCGATCGCATGGAATTATTCGGTCTTCAGAAGTCGATCCCTATTGGTATCCCTCCAGTATCTCGTGTCGCACGATGGTGTACAAAGGAATGCTCATGCCAGCACAGGTAGGACAGTATTATCCCGACCTGAGCGACCCCGATCTCGAAAGTGCTTTAGCGTTGGTGCATTCGCGCTTCAGTACCAATACCTTTCCCAGTTGGGAGCGATCGCACCCCTATCGCTACATCGCGCACAACGGCGAAATCAATACCCTGCGCGGCAATATTAACTGGATGCACGCGCGACAATCGTTATTTAAGTCGGAAATATTTGGCGAGGATCTCAAAAAAGCACAGCCGATTATCAATATCGACGGTAGCGACTCGACGATTTTCGATAATGCTTTAGAGTTGATGGTATTGGCAGGGCGATCGCTTCCTCATGCGGTCATGATGATGATCCCCGAACCGTGGACGGCGCACGAGTCGATGAGCGACGAGAAAAAAGCCTTTTACGAGTATCATTCTTGTCTGATGGAACCATGGGATGGGCCGGCTTCGATCGCCTTTACCGATGGTACGTCAATGGGAGCGGTACTGGATCGCAACGGTTTGCGTCCGTCTCGTTACTACGTTACTAAAGACGATTTAGTCATTATGGCATCGGAAGCAGGCGTGTTGCCCATAGAACCCGATCGCGTGGCGTTTAAAGGTCGTCTGGAACCCGGTCGGATGTTCTTAGTAGATACCAAAGAAGGTCGTATCGTCGCCGACGAAGAACTCAAACATAAAATCGCCACCGAACATCCTTATCGCGAATGGCTCGACAAATATATTGTTGAATTGGCGCAGATTAAAGATGCACCGAAAGAAATGGAGGCGTACAATTCGCCCTTACTCCAGCGCCAGATGGCATTTGGTTATACTTTTGAGGAACTGCGCCTATTGCTAACTCCAATGGCTCGCGATGGCGTGGAAGCTATTGGCGCGATGGGAACAGACACGCCACTATCGGTTCTTAGCGATCGCCCCAAACTTCTTTACGATTACTTCCAGCAATTGTTCGCCCAGGTTACAAATCCGCCTATCGATTCCATTCGCGAAGAAATTGTGACTTCAGCGGAAACGACGATTGGTTCGGAGGGCAACTTACTCGAACCAGTACCGGAAAGCTGCCATCTCATCAAACTAAAAACGCCAATTCTCAGCAACGAAGAACTGGCAAAACTCAAGTACGTTTCAGAGGGCGATTTTAAGTCCCAAGTCATGCCAATCCTATTCGACCCCAAAAAAGGCGCGAAAGGACTAGAAGAGGCAATAGAAGAGATTTGCGCCAAAGCAGACAGCGCAATTGAAAGTGGGTCTAGCATACTAATTCTCAGCGATCGCGGTATCGACCGAGATAACGCACCAATTCCCGCCTTACTTGCCGTTGCTGGACTGCATCACCATTTAATCCGCGAAGGGACGCGCACGCGAGTCGGTATCGTTCTCGAATCGGGAGAACCGCGAGAGGTTCACCATCATGCCCTACTCATCGGCTACGGATGCTGCGCCATCAATCCCTATCTGGTCTTCGAGACGATCGCGGATACGATCGAGGAAGGCTTAATACTCAACGTTGACTATCAAACCGCTTGTAAGAACTACGTTAAATCGGCAACCAAAGGCGTTATTAAAGTTGCTTCCAAGATAGGGATCTCGACTATTCAAAGCTATCGCGGCGCACAAATTTTCGAGGCGATCGGACTCAACCAATCGGTTGTCGATAAGTATTTTAGTTGGACGGCTTCGCGTATCGAAGGCGTGGATATCGAAGTTATCGCCCAAGAAGCGATTTTGCGTCACCGTCATGCTTTCCCAGACCGCGAAGTGAACGGTCACAATCTCGACGTTGGCGGCGAATACCAATGGCGCAAAGACGGCGAAGCGCATTTATTAAGCCCGCAAACTATCCACACTCTGCAACAAGCAGTCCGCGAAGGTAGCTACGAGCATTATAAGAAATATGCAGTGCTAGTAAACGAACAAGGACAAAAATACTTCCGATTGCGCGATTTGCTCGAAATTAAGACCCGCGAACCAATTCCTATCGAGGAAGTCGAACCCGTAGAAGCAATTGTTAAACGCTTCAAGACGGGGGCGATGAGTTACGGTTCTATCTCGAAAGAAGCCCATGAAAGCCTTGCGATCGCGATGAATCGACTCGGCGGTAAATCCAATACGGGTGAAGGCGGCGAAGACCCCGAACGCTATACCTGGACGAACGATCGCGGCGACTCGAAAAACAGCGCTATCAAACAAGTTGCTTCCGGTCGTTTCGGCGTGACGAGTTTGTATTTGTCCCAAGCGAAAGAACTTCAAATCAAGATGGCGCAGGGCGCAAAACCAGGCGAAGGCGGTCAGTTACCAGGCAAGAAAGTTTATCCGTGGATTGCCAAAGTGCGTCACTCGACTCCTGGCGTTGGTTTAATTTCGCCGCCGCCACACCACGATATCTATTCGATTGAAGACCTCGCCGAGTTGATCCACGACTTAAAGAATGCCAATCGCGAGGCGCGCATTAGCGTCAAACTCGTCTCAGAAGTTGGGGTTGGAACGATCGCTGCTGGCGTTGCCAAAGCGCACGCCGATGTAGTCTTGATTTCCGGTCACGATGGCGGGACGGGCGCATCGCCGCAAACTTCTATCAAACACGCGGGATTGCCCTGGGAATTGGGACTTGCTGAGACGCATCAAACGCTAGTTTTAAATAACTTGCGATCGCGCATCGTCGTTGAAACTGACGGTCAGATGAAGACGGGGCGCGACGTGGTAATTGCGGCGCTGCTTGGTGCGGAAGAGTTCGGATTTTCTACCGCGCCGCTAGTCACGCTAGGCTGTATTATGATGCGCGTTTGTCATCTCAATACTTGTCCGGTGGGCGTTGCAACCCAAGATCCACTTTTACGGAAGAACTTTACAGGCGACCCCGAACATACGGTCAACTTCATGAAATTCGTCGCCCAGGAAGTTCGCGAAATTATGGCGCAACTCGGTTTCCGCAGCTTTAACGAAATGGTCGGACGTACCGATGTTTTGGAACCGAAAAAAGCGATCGCGCATTGGAAAGCAAAAGGCATCGACCTTTCCAAAATCCTTTACCAACCGGAAGTAGGAGAAGAAGTCGGACGCTATTGCCAGATTCCACAAGATCACGGTTTAGAAAAATCCCTGGATATGACCGTGCTATTAGATCTGTGTAAACCCGCGATCGAAAAAGGCGAACCCGTAAAAGCTACGCTACCGATTAAGAATATTAATCGCGTCGTCGGTACGATTCTCGGTAACGAAATCAGCAAGCGCCACTGGGAAGGATTGCCGGATAATACCATCCACTTACATTTCCAAGGTAGCGCGGGTCAAAGTTTTGGCGCGTTCGTTCCCAAAGGAGTTACCCTCGAACTCGAAGGCGACGCAAACGACTATCTCGGTAAGGGATTAAGCGGCGGTAAGATTATTGTTTATCCGCCAATTGGATCTAGCTTTGTACCAGAAGAAAACATCATTATCGGCAATGTTACCTTCTACGGGGCGACGAGTGGCGAAGCGTATATCTGCGGCGTAGCAGGCGAGCGTTTCTGCGTCCGCAACTCAGGCGTAAATGTAGTTGTTGAAGGCGTTGGCGACCACGGTTGCGAGTACATGACAGGCGGTAACGTGGTTATTCTCGGCGCAACCGGACGCAATTTTGCGGCGGGAATGAGCGGCGGCGTTGCTTATATCCTCGACGAAACGGGCGATTTTGCCACGCGCTGCAATACGTCTATGGTTGGTTTGGAAACTCTCGAAAGCGAGGATCTCGAAACCATTTACCAAATGATTCAAAAACACGCCGATTATACTAAGAGTCAGAAGGCTTCAAAAGTCTTGGCGAACTGGGAAGCAATGCAATCCAAGTTTGTCAAAGTAATGCCCAAAGACTACAAGCGCGTACTTGCGTGTATTAAGCGAGCGCAAGAGTCCGGTTTAAGCGGCGACGAAGCGCTAAGCGCCGCATTTGAAGAAAATGCCCGCGATCTGGCGCGTGTTGGTGGTAGTTAGGTTTATAAAGCTAATTCTACTGATGCAAAAAGGGGCATAAGCCCCTTGTTAGATCGCTAGGTTGTTTATAGATTAATTAGGCTCAGAGCGATGGATGAAAATTATTAGAGTAGGTTGACCGATCGGGTATGAGCGATACTGACAATTACATCTTAGACGCGATTAAGATCTGGGTTTGGTCAGGCTTTTATGACCCTGATGAAGTTAACGACATGATTGATGACATTCTCGAAGACGATGCTAATGAAGAAATGTTGCGCTCTGCGATCGCGTTGGAATTTGACAAAAAGGCTGCCGCAGAAGCTTTGTGGTCGATCGCGACCGACTGCGATCGGCTAGATTTAGCGTTTGAGGAACTAAATGCAAGCGGCATCATCGCGTTACAAAATACTGGTTTCACTATGTCTGACGGTCATGCTGAGGTTGCTGAAGAGCTAGATAGACGAGATCGCGCGAACGTAAAAGGTTACTGTTTCTATCACGGACAAGATTTGGAAAGGGCGGTAAAAGGTGACGGTCTTTGGCTTGCATTTGGGGATTTAGACGACGCTCCGGCTACGAACTTGCAAATCGGCAACGTTCTCAAGAATACGCTTGAAAAGAACGGCTTTACAGTCGAATGGAACGGTGATTCCCAGACGCGAATAAGCATCCCGAAGCTGCATTGGAAGCGCAGACGCTCCGTTAGAATACGCGATCGAGATTGAATTAGGAAAGTAGGAGGTAATTACGAAAACGATGAGTCCAGCAATAATAAAAACCAAACAATATATAGAAGAACGGGAGGGTTGCTATCGAATTTTAGGAAAGCGCGTTTCTTTAGATTCAATCGTCTATGCTTTTCTGGCAGGACAATCGCCTGAAAGTATCGTTCAATCATTCCCCGTACTGACACTAGAAGAAGTTTATGGCGCGATCGCTTTTTATCTAGCCAATCGCCCAAGCATTGATGATTATTTATCCGAGGGACAGCAACTGTTTGAAACGTTAAGACAGCAAGTTAGAGAAAACAATGCGTTGCTCTATCAAAAGCTGTACGGCACTCAAAACAGTTTGTCATGAAAATTCGCTTCCAAGCGGACTCAGATCTTAACCAAGCGATCGTGACGGGTATTCTCAGACGCGAGCCAACCATTGATTTCCAGACATCAAATATAGCAAATTTAAGTGGCTTAAGCGATTTGGAAGTTTTAACTAATGTGGCACAAGAGGGTAGAGTTCTCGTTTCGCACGACCAAAGAACCATGCCAATATACTTTGCTGAATTTGTTATTACTCAAACTAGTTCTGGGGTGATTATCGTGCTACAAAGTATGCCAATTGGTGAAGCGATCGATAATTTGATAAAGCTCTGGCAAACATCCGAAGCAGAAGACTGGGTTAATCGCATCGCATTCCTACCTTTATAAGTCCAACATCCCCATTATTGTTTTTTGACGTAATTATGACTAGTAATAGTAGGCAAGAGACATTCATCGAACAAAAAGTTACTTACACCCTAGAAATGGAAGGGAAGTTTTTTATTATTGAGAACGTACCAGCACGAGTTTGTGTAGAGACTAACGAACAGTTCTTTTCTCCTGAAACGGTAGAACGTATTCAGCAAACGATCTGGGGAAAAGAAAAGCCTAAAAGAGTTATCGAAACACCAGTTTATGAGTTTACAGCTAGTTAATGTTTTATAAGTAAAAACTATTTAACTTTCATCATTTAAGGAGAACACAATGGGAAAACCAACAGGATTTATTGAATTTCTTCGCGAAGTCGCCTCGGAAATTTCGCCGCGCGATCGCATTGGCAACTGGGACGAGTTTCACTTACCCATGCCAGAAGAGAAACTGCGCCAACAAGGGGCGCGCTGTATGGATTGCGGTACGCCGTTTTGTCATACAGGAACGATTATTAGCGGCATGGCAAGCGGCTGTCCGATTAATAACCTGATTCCAGAATGGAACGATTTGATCTATCGCGGACTCTGGCGCGAAGCTTTAGATCGCCTGCATAAAACCAATAATTTCCCCGAATTTACGGGTAGAGTTTGTCCCGCACCCTGCGAAGGGTCTTGCGTACTCGGCATCAACAATCCTCCCGTTACGATTAAAAACATCGAATATTCAATTGCCGAAAAAGGCTGGGAAGAAGGCTGGATAACGCCCGAACCGCCCGAAAAACGCACGGGAAAACAAGTCGCGATCGTTGGTTCTGGCCCTGCGGGTTTGTGTGCCGCCGCACAACTCAATAAGGCGGGTCATTGGGTAACTGTTTTTGAACGCGAAGACCGTCCGGGCGGACTGCTTACTTATGGTATCCCCAACATGAAGCTAGATAAGAAGCAAGTTGTCCTGCGTCGGATCGAAATTCTAGAAAAAGAAGGCGTAAGATTCCTTTGCAATACCGAAATAGGTAAAGATATACCCGCCGAAACGCTATTAAAAGAATTTGATGCCGTGGTTCTCTGCACTGGCGCAACCAAACCGCGCGATCTTCCCATCGAAGGACGAGAGTTGAAAGGTATTCATTTTGCGATGGAATTTCTTACTGCTAATACCAAAGCAGTTCTCGACCAGCATACAAATGGTAATTTTATTTCAGCCGCAGGCAAAGATGTGGTTATCATCGGCGGTGGCGATACAGGTACAGATTGCGTAGGAACTTCGATTCGTCATGGCTGTAAAAGCCTCGTACAACTCGAAATTTTGCCAAAACCGCCTGAAAACCGCGCTCCCGACAATCCCTGGCCCGAATGGCCCAAAATCTATCGCATGGACTACGGACAAGAAGAAGCGGCTGCCATGTTCGGCGACGACCCGCGCTTTTACATCACTACAGCAACGAAATTTGAGGGTGATGAGAACGGACAGGTCAAAGCCGTCCATACGGTACAAGTAGCGTGGGAGCGAAACGAAAAAGGACAGTTTATTCCCAAGCACGTCCCAGGAACCGAAAAAGTCATTCCCACCCAACTTGTCTTATTAGCAATGGGATTTCTCGGCCCAGAACAACCCTTGCTCGACGCTCTCGGTTTAGAACGCGACGCGCGTAGCAACGTAAAAGCCGACTACGATAAATATGCTACTAGCATCCCTGGCGTTTTTGCGGCTGGAGATTGTCGCCGAGGTCAAAGTCTTGTCGTTTGGGCTTTCAATGAAGGTCGCGGGGCGGCTCGCGAATGCGATCTTTATTTAATGGGTAGTACAGATTTACCTTGAGATAATAAGCTCAAAAGGTTTTAAAAATGCGCTTTAGCCGAGCAGAAACAAGAAAATTGGAACAATTCACGAGAGATTGTTCCAATTACAGTCAATTATTTCAGGAGACATCTTTTAACCAATAACATAGATATCGGTATGCGTCATAGACAGTCCGGGATTGAGCTTTGCAATCTGCAACTGAGACGATGCTCCAATACCATCCGCATCGAAATAGAGCGCTCCATTGGTAGCATTATAGATAAAGCGATCGCTTGCATCGCCTGCACTCGCTCCTAAATGGAAGCTAGAAGCATTGAGATATCCTCCCGCTGTCAATCCGCCGCCAAAACCAGCCGCCGAGACTAAAATCGTGTCATACACGGGTGCAAAATCGACGATGCGATCGATGCCTTCACCTGGCGAGTAGATAGCAAAGCGATCGTAGCCTACGCCTGCACCACCAATTAGCGTATCGTTGCCCGCACCGCCGACTAACAGGTCGTGACCAGCTTGTCCGTTAAGAACATCGTTACCAGCTTGACCGTACATAATATCGTTGCTTAAACCGCCATATATCCAGTCATTGCCCAGACCGCCATACATGCGATCGCTGCCAGTTTGACCGTACATGAGATCGTTACCATTCATCCCATACATCCAATCGTTGCCCAGACCGCCATACATGCGATCGCTGCCGTCCTGACCGTACATGAGATCGTTTCCTATCGCCCCATACATCCAGTCGTTACCCAGACCGCCGTACATGCGATCGCTGCCGCCAGCACCATTCATCGTGTCGTTTCCAGCATTTCCATAAAGAATGTTGTTGCTGTTGTTACCCGTCATGTTGTTGCTGAGGATATTTCCATAAGCATTGATGTTGGTCGTACCAAATTGAACGAGGTTTTCTAGGTTATTTGCCATCGTGCGGGTCACGTTAGCAAATACGGTATCAACACCAGCATTGGCTGCTTCAAGAATTACATCGCCATCGCCATCGTTAATTACGAAAATATCATTTCCGCCGCCACCAACGAGCGTATCTTGACCGCCTTTACCCGTGAGGGTGTTTGCAGCACTATTGCCTCGGATGAAGTTATTACTATCGTTTCCCGTACCATTGATAGACGCATTTCCGACTAAGGTAAGATTTTCTACATCGGGATCGACGATGGTAAAGGTCGCTGAAGACTCGACTGTATCGATACCAGCATTTGCATCTTCGTTGACGACATCATTGGCGCTATTGACCTTAAAGAGATCGTCGCCTAGACCGCCAAATAAGATATCGCTATTGCTATTAAAATCGTCAGTAACCGAATCTAAGATATCGTTTCCATCTCCGCCATTGAGATTATCGTTATTTCCCCCTCCGATGAGGCTATCGTTATTTCCACCACCATTAATAATATCGTTACCACCAGCACCGTTGATGGTATCATCTCCTAGCTCTCCATTGAGCGTGTTGTTTCCGTTATTGCCTGTAATAACGTTATTTTGTGCATTACCCGTGCCATCGATATTAGCATTGATTCCAAGAAATTCGAGTAAGGTTAAATTCTCTAAGTTAGGATTGCTCAGAGTAAAGCTAAACTCAGCTTGAACGGTATCAATCCCCCCTCCATTGTCTTCAATAATCGTATCGTTAGCGTCTATTCTATAAATATCGCTGCCCAATCCACCGATGAGGGTATCGCTTGTGGTAGAGCGATCTGAGCTAACAGCACCATCAAGACTATCATTCCCATTACCACCTTCAAGAACGTCGTTGCCATTGCCACCAGAAAGCGTATCGTTATTGTCGCCACCAGAAAGCGTATCGTCGCCTGCAACACCGAAAAGATTATCGTTACCGCTACCACCATCAAGGCTGTCATTACCGAGATCGGTAGTACTGCCACCAAAGAGAGTATCGTCTCCATTTTCCCCTCTGAGAATATCATTATCTTGACCGCCATCTAATCGATCCTCACCGCCTCCTCCTCGAAGGCTATCATTGCCAGCACCTCCAAAAAGCGTATCTATACCAGAATCATCAAAAGAATTGCCGCCAGAAAGCGTATCGTTACCCAACCCGCCGTCTAATGAGTCGCTACCTCCTCTACCAGAAAGAACGTCATTGCCATCTCGTCCAAAAAGCGTATCATTCCCAACACCAGAGAAAAACTCACCCTCAATTGTGTCGTTTCCCGCTCCGCCATCTAGTTTGTTGTTGCCAGTATTACCTATAATCTCGTTATTATCGTTATTTCCCGTACCGTTGATGTTAGCACTGCCTTCTAAAGTGAGATTTTCTAGTAAAAGCAATGTAGTATCTAATTCAAAGCTGACAGAAGATCTGACGGTATCGATACCGCCGCCACTGTTATCGGACACTTCCACAATTACATCGCCATCGCCATCAATAAAATAAGTATCGTTGCCTTCTCCTCCGCGAAGCGTATCGCGACCTGCTTCGCCTTTGAGAATATCATTTCCAGTATCGCCATTAAGAGAGTCATTATCGTTTCCGCCTTCTAAAACATCGTCATTTGAACCTCCAAAAAGCGTATCTTCGCCATTGTCTCCTCTGAGAGTATCATCGCCACCTTCGCCAGAAAGCTTGTCATCGCCGCCGCGTCCTTCGATAATATCGCCGCCATTAGTTCCAATTAAGTTATTAGCAAAAATGTTTCCTGTAATAATTGCCATTTTCAGTTACTCCGTAAAATTTGTTTTGGTTTGTTGGTAGGTCGTCAAGTATTGCTTTCGATTGACCATATAACCAACATAAAATCTCGATTCTGATTTGCCAGCCTGAAAAAGTCAGAAAAAGTCAGATGTTTGTTTAATAAAGTTCTGTAACTCAAAAAAAGCTAATAACTGCATGAATTCGTGAAGATATGTGAAATCGGAAAATTGGCGATCGCGATCGAGATAAAATCTAAGTGCGTTCTGGGCAGTAAAACGAAGGATTTCCTAGCTTTTGCATAAAAACTCGTCCCTATTCGTATTAAGAGGCGTTACTATATTTTGTCCGTTAAAAACGAATGAATATTGAGGAAGCCTTAATAGTTTTGGATACAGTTTTGGAGAATGCTTCATTGAGCGACCTTCAGGAACAGATTTTTCGTTATTCTTGGGAAGGACAGAAGTATTCAGAAATTGCCGATCGCGTTGGGTACGATACGAATTATGTTAAAGATGTAGGCTCTAAATTATGGAAATTACTATCTAATGCCTTTGCTGAAGAAGTCACGAAAACGAATCTACAATCGACTTTCAGGCGGCAATTACAAAAAATACAAGCAGCAACAACAAATCTATCTCATTTAATTAGCGATCGCGTTCATTTCCCTAAAAACCGCCAACAAGATTGGGGCGAAGCCATAGATGCGTCTATCTTTTACGGACGGGAGGGAGAATTAGAAACACTACAACGTTACATTGTAGGCGATCGCTGTCGATTAGTCGCACTCTTGGGAATGGGAGGAATCGGCAAAACAGCACTCGCCGTCAAACTTGCAGAACAAATTCAAGGCGAGTTTCAATATCTCATCTGGCGAAGTCTGCGCAATGCGATGCCAGTAGAAGACTTGTTAGTGGACTTAATTAAGTTTCTCTCCAATCAAAAAGAAACCGAGGCAGATTTACCCAAAGATGTACACGGTCGCATTACTCGCTTGTTACATTACCTGCGCCAACACCGCTGTTTGATAGTAATCGATAACGTAGAGACTATTCTGCAAAAGGAACGCACCGGACGCTATCGCGAAGATTATGAAGGCTACAGCGAACTCCTGCAACGCCTCGGCGAAACTCGTCATGAAAGTTGTGTAATTCTAACCAGTCGGGAGAAACCTAAAGATATTGCATGGTTAGAAGGGGAAACTTTGCCAGTGCGATCGCTTTCTTTGGGTGGATTGGATACCATTGAAGCTAGAGAAATCGTTCGCCACAAAGGAGATTTTTTAGCGCAAGAGGAAGACTGGCAGACACTAACATTACATTATGCTGGAAACCCTTTAGCGTTGAAAATGGTTGCGCCTGCAATACGGGATTTATTTAATGGCGATTTAACGCAATTTCTGCGTTTTGTACGAGATAATCCCCTCGTTTTCGACGATATTCGCGACTTACTCGATCGCCAATTCAATCGCCTCTCTGATACCGAAAAAGAGGTCATGTATTGGTTGGCAATTAATCGAGAATTGGTTTCCTATTCGGAGTTGCATAGCGATTTGCTTTCTTTTCCTTCCAAAAGCAACCTGATGGAAACATTAAAAGGTTTGGGATGGCGGTCTTTAGTTGAAAAAGCTTCCCCCCAACAAGGTGCAATCCAGTTTACCCAGCAACCCGTAGTCATGGAATACATGACCGAACGTTTCATCGAAAAGGTAATGCAGGAAATTTGCACTGAAACTGTAGAATTAATGCTGTCTCACGCACTCATTAAAGCGACGGCGAAAGATTACGTTAGAGATAGCCAAATTCGTCTGATTTTGCAACCAATATGCGATCGCATCACAGAGACTTATGAAGATAAAAATGCGATCGTAAAACAACTACAACGAATTTTAGCAACACTACACCAGTTACGAAGCCAGGAAAAACAAGGATTAGCACTCCCTCACTCTACAGGATACGGCGGCGGCAACCTAATCAACCTCTTACATCAACTCGACATCGATTTGACGGGTTATGATTTCTCCCATCTAACAGTTTGGCAAGCTTATCTTCAAAATGTAAAGCTGCATCGCGTTAATTTTGCTTGCGCAGACTTGACAAAATCCATCTTTGCAGAAAGCCTTGGCAGTGTGATGTCCGTTGCCATTAGTCCCGATGGAAAACTCTTAGCAATGGGAGATCAAGATGGTGTTGTATGTTTGTGGGAAATTGCGACTCATCAACAAGTGGGACGCTTTCGAGGACATACCAGTTGGGTGTGGTCGGTAGAATTTAGTCCCGACAGTCAAACATTAGCAAGCGGCAGTTACGATCGCGCCATCAAGTTATGGGATATTAAATCTGGGCTATGTCGTCAAACGCTACAAGAACATATTGGCGGGATTTGGTCGATCGCATTTAGCCCAGACGGACAACAGCTAGTCAGTACGGGCGAGGATCGAACCATAAAACTATGGAACCTCAACAGCGGAGAATGCTGCATGACACTGAAGGGTCACAACGACGATATCTTGTCCATTGCATTCAGTCCCGATGGGAAAACCGCAGTCACGGGATGTCTCGATCGCACCATCAGATTTTGGGATATCAATCTGGGAGAATGCTACAACGTTTTACAAGCACACGAAGCACAAATCTGGGCAATTGCTATAAATCGAGACGGTCAAATTCTAGCCAGTGGCGGACTCGAACAGATCGTGAAATTGTGGAATTTTGAGACGGGAGAAGAGATTGGAACGCTGCAAGGACATGGAGGCGTTATACTTTCACTTACCTTCAGTCTTGATGGTTCGGTTCTAGCAAGTGGCAGTAGCGATGGTACTGTAAAATTATGGGATTGGAAGGCAGGAGAGTGCATTCAAACATTGCAAGGTCACGAAATGCAAGTGTGGTCGGTGGCGTTTAGTCCTCGCGAACGCATCCTAGCAAGTGGTTGCACTGACAAAACCGTTAAGCTGTGGGATATCGATACGGGGAAAACCTTGAGAACTTTTCGAGGCAATGTTTGCCAGTTTCGTTCGGTTGCATTTAGTCCCGACAAACAAACACTCGTCAGCAGTAGCAACGACAAATTAGTGAGATTGTGGGATATCAAAACGGGTCAATGTCTCAAACTCCTCCAGGGACACGTCGATTGGATTGGAAGAGTTGTTTTTAGTCGCGACGGTCGGATAGTCGCCAGTGGCAGTGCCGACGGTACGGTTAAATTGTGGAATGTTAGCACGGGAGAATGTATCAATACATTAGAAGGATATTCGGGATGGATGCCTGCGATCGCATTTCATCCCCAAGACGACAATATTTTGGCAAGTGGTAATTTAGACCAAACGATAAAATTGTGGGATCTCAGTACGGGACAATGTATTAATACGCTAGAAGGTCATACAGATTGCGTTTGGTATATTGTTTTTACTGCTGACGGTCAAACGTTAATTAGCAGTAGCGACGACCAAACGATTAAATTATGGGATGTTAGTAGCGGACAATGTTTAAAAACCTTAGAAGGACACGATAGCTGGATTTGGGCGATC
>JALOOL010000474.1 GCA_025454425.1 Hydrococcus sp. Prado102
AATCGCGGTTGGAATCTCATGCACCGAGAGTTCCCTGAAGGGATAAAGAAATCGGAAAGTTATAGCTGCGAAAAATTAGCCGCTATCTGGCCGTTCATCGCTAGTGAAAAACTCACTTCTTCTGTGCAGCGGCGTTACGAACAAAAGCTGACTGACTCCATCGGTACGGCCGCACAGTTGGGATTTTCTGTCGAACTGATTAGCTATGCCGAACGAGTTTGCCACCTGCACCATGCCCGCCTGCAAATCAAGCGCGAATTCGATTCGTTCCTAGCACGGGACGAATACGCTTGGATAAAACCTGTTTTTGACGAGTTCGGCTTTAGCACCTTCGAGCGCACTATCTTTTTGTGCCAGTTCGATCTGTTCGAGCAATTCTTTGACGAGCGAGGTAAAGAATTGAGAATCGAACTCAAGCGCAAGCGCGGTGCTTCTGGCAAGCATATTACTCGCCGCGTAGGACTCAACAAGTTTCACTCTTGTATGGGCAAGGCGATTTATCCTTGGTCTAGCGGAAATAAAGAAGGTCATATCGTTTCCGGCTCTCAACTGGCTCGCAACCATTGGTATTTGTGGGTCAAGCGACAGATAGGATTGAACTACAGCCGCAAGGGCAACGAACTAATCGAAAGTTTCAAGCGCGATTACGAGCGCGATTTGGGAGTCTCGCTAGGCGCATTAGAACAGTTAATCGCCCTCAGTGACGAACAGCTATCGGAAGGGATTGAGAAGATCGAACACAGCGCTATAGCGTCGGCGCTGCTACCGTTAATCGAGATGGCACAAAAGGCTAAGAAGTCTCCTACCGGATACTTGAAGGCACAAGGGAAAACCCGATTGAGAATGTGGGCTAAGTCCCGCGTTGCCGATCGCGCGGTAAAGGTATTATTTAAGAAGCTTCAAGTTGCCTATAAAGGGCGATAATTGATAAGGTAGGCTTATAGCCTACCTCTCAGTAAGTCCAAGTAGGAACGAAGAAGTCATTGATGGAGCGCAAATTGCGATCGCTATCTGCAATTTAACAAAGTTTTCCCATTAAACATCGATCGCTCTTATTATCTAAAATCGAGCCTATGCCTCAGATAGCTGCTATTATTTGTACCCATAATCGAGATAATTATCTAGGAGCGGCTATTGATAGCCTACTCGCCCAAGAGTATGACGATTTTGAAGTGTTAGTAGTAGATAATGGATCTACAGATAGCACTAAATCTGTAGTCGAATCGCGTCTTCATAACCCCCAATTAAAATACGTTTACGAACCCGTCCTCGGTTTATCGGTAGCTCGCAATACAGGGGCAAAAGAAACGACTTCTCCTATTCTCGCTTATCTTGACGATGATGCCGAAGCAAGTCCCCAGTGGCTGCGAGTATTAATAGAAGCTTATAACAACAATGAAAAATTGGCGATCGCAGGGGGGAAAGTCACCTTAATTTGGCCCGACGGAATAACGCCTCCTAGCTGGATTTCCTCGGATATGGCAGCGGGATTAGGGGCATACGACCTCGGAGAGAGCGTTGTTTATATCGATAACCCCAATTTAACTCCTAGAGGCTTAAATTACTCGATGCGACGTACTTTTCTCGAACAGATAGGCGGATTCGATGCCAATCTAGGGAGAGTTGGCAAAAAGTTGCTATCTAACGAAGAATTGTATATGACTGAATTGGCACTCAAAAATGGTTGGCAAGTTGCTTATCTTCCCGATGCCTTAGCTGCCCATAACGTCGCACCTGAAAGGGTTAAACCGGATTGGTTTTTGCGACGCAGTTGGTGGCAAGGAATCAGCGAATGCTATCGAGAAGAGGTAGCAGGTCGCACGGGAATCAGTCAACTGGGGCGCGGAGGAGAACGTTTGGTGCGGGGATTGTATAAATCTTTGAAATATATTAACGACCCCGCCCTGCGCTTTGACAATCTCCTTTATGCCTACGGTCAAATCGGTTATCTGAGTTCGGCTATCCAAACTCTTCTCAGAAGTCGGAAGTCGGAAGTCGGAAGTCGGAAGTAAATTTTTTCCTAAACTCCTGAACTAATTAATTCATAATTTCCATAATGACTAAAAAAGCATTAATTTGTGGTGTATCGGGTCAAGATGGCGCTTATTTAGCGAAATTACTGCTCGAAAAAGGTTATACGGTTTGTGGAACCTCGCGGGACGCTCAAATGTCCTCTTTTGGGAATTTGGTGCGTTTGGGGATTCGCGACCAAATCAAATTAGAATCGATGGCTTCTAACGATTTTCGCAGCGTCTTACAAGTATTGATGAAAATCGAGCCAGATGAAATATATAACTTAGCGGGACAAAGTTCGGTCGGTCTGTCTTTTGAGCTACCCGTCGAAACCTTAGATAGTATTGCGACAGGGACTTTGAATCTTTTGGAGGCAATTCGTTTTACGGGTGCGCCAATTAAATTTTACAATGCAGGGTCGAGCGAATGTTTCGGAGATATCGGCGATCGCGCGGCAGATGAGATGACCCCATTTCGTCCCAGAAGTCCCTATGCAGTAGCAAAATCCGCCGCTTTTTGGGAAGTAGCTAACTACCGAGAAGCTTATGGGATATTTGCTTGTTCTGGCATTCTTTTTAACCACGAATCGCCTTTGCGTCCCCAACGATTCGTCACGCAAAAAATTGTTGCTGCTGCTTGTCAAATCGCCCAAGGTAGTTCCCAACAACTTCATCTCGGTAATTTAAGTATCGTGCGCGATTGGGGTTGGGCACCGGAATATGTAGAGGCAATGTATCTAATGTTACAGCAAGCAGAACCCGACGATTACGCGATCGCAACGGGAGAAAGTTACTCGCTAGAAGCATTTGTTGCAGAGGTGTTTAAATGCGTGGGATTAGATTGGCGCGATCGCGTTATTACAGATTCTAGTTTATTGCGTCCTACCGATCTAGCGTTTAGTCGAGGCAACCCCGCTAAAGCTAAAGCAAAGTTAGGATGGCAAGCTAATTATAAAATGCCCGATATCGTTCGCATGATGGTAGAAGACAGAATGAATTATTAAAAGTCGAAAGTCGAAGGTCGAAAGTCGAAAGTAAATTTACTACTGAATTTCTGAACTACTGAACTACTGAACTACTGAACTCCTTAATTCCCATCGCCATAAAAATGAATATATTAATGATTTGTGTAACCTTTCCCTATCCGCCAACGCGGGGAGGAACGCAGGGAAGGACGTTTAATTTACTAAAAACGATTGCGCAATACCATAATGTTACCCTATTAACCCAACGTTCTGATGACGTGACAGATGAAGAAGTTGAAAGATTGCGTCAGTATGTGAAGGAGTTAGTTGTCTTTCCGCGTCCAAAAGAAGTTAAAGAAGGACTAACCGCTAAAATTCAGAGATTCGGACAGTTTTTGTTAGGAGGAACGCCTCCGAATGTTTTATTTATTTATTCCCAAGAAATTCAACAATGGATTGACCAAGCAGTCGCAGCGGGTAAATTTGATGTCATTACTTGCGAACACAGCGTCAACGAGATTTATATCCGTCCCGAATGGAAAAAACAAATAAGAACAATTATTGACGTTCATAGTTCGCTATACCGGACTTGCAAGAATCAACTCGAAACGGGAACTTCAGATAGTGAATTTCGCGATCGCCTTTATCTTCCCTTATTACGTCGCTACGAACAACAAACCATTCATAAGTTTTCTCGCGTCGTCGTAACCACCGACGAGGACCAACAGATGATGAAAACCTTCGACCCAGATGCAGATGTGCTTCTGGTCGCCAATGGAGTCGATTTAGAAACGTTTCCTTATCGACAAACCGACCCTGGCGGACATAATCTGGCATTTGTCG
>JALOOL010000147.1 GCA_025454425.1 Hydrococcus sp. Prado102
GAGATAGATAGCCTGCTTTTAGTTTGAGGTAGTTATCGTTAATCGTAGCCATTTTCAGTTATCAGTAATCAGTAAGGCATGGGGCTTTAAATCCTCGACTACCGTATCATAAATTGAGAGGGCTGCGATCGCCCTAAACGCAACAGTTAAGAACATGAGGATAAGCTGCCAGCCAATAGTAATTTTACTGCTTTGCGATTGCTAAATCTTGTTATTAATAAGGCGTTAGGAGAAGATTGAGACTACTATTTGATAGAAATAACTAACTGGTGGGAACCCCACGGATACGAACATTTCCTAATTTGTTTCCAGAAGATTTACCAAGGCTTATTAAGCGATCGCGATTGATGTACTACGATGGGAAGTGGAGAGAAATTTTATCAAACCGAGAACAACGTACTGCATCAGGGGTTTATAACTTTGTAACTCAGCAAGGAGTTATATTAATACGTAAAACCAGTGCTAAAGTAGCGAATAGTGCGATCGGTCATGTCGATCTCGCTATGGGCAGAGAGGTAGACTATGCGGGAAGACTCTACTTTTCAGGACGTACAAATCGTGGAATCCTTCGTAAATGGACTAATGAGTCTGGACACTATCGTCCTGCTCCAGATTTTATAGCTCAGGCTTGTTTACCTTTAGAATTATTTCAAATAGGTCAGTTTAATAATTTGGTAAGTGTTTCCCCCAATGTATTAAGTCAGAAAAAGTATCATGATTAGTCGCTTAAAGTCTTCTAGCCAAAATTTTCAAGACTTGATGAATATGTCAGAAGAGGAGAGGTTTAATGAAGTTTGTACTTTGCTAGAAAAAGACGTTGTAGAGGCTCTAAAAATTGCAAATTCAACTCTGATAAATAAAAAATACTTTTCTAACTTGTTAAAAAAAGGATTAGAAACTGCTAATGCTAGTGAAATCGAAATCTGGCTGAAATATTTAATTCCTCGTCTTGGATTTCGATACATTATAAAGGTTTTAGAAGATAAAATCGCTCAGCAGCCTCAACAAGTGAAGAAGGCTTCATATTGGTTGCCAAAATTTGTAAAAAGTACAAATAAGAAAGAATTAAACTTACTCAAAAATTTGGAGAATAAAATGCTGGGAGAAGAATATAAAGCGATTACTCCATCAGGAAAGGTTTATAAATTAATTCTTAGAATCAAAACAACTAATGAGTATGCAGTTTTTGGTGGCTATCAGTTAGGTAGCCGTGGTTCGGGAATTATTGCTGAAATTCTCGAACCCCAGACTTTTTATCCAACGGGTGGAGTTAAATTAGTATCGCCAGGAGATCTTGAAATTTTAGATCCTCAGCCATATGACGATTGAGACATATCTAATACCATTTTGAATTTTAGATTTTGGATTTTAGATTGTCCAACCCTTTCTAAGATTGAATTCTGTAAATTCATCTGTCGCATTCTTTTTTCAAATTGGTATAACAACTACGCGCCAAACTCAGGCAAAAACAAAAAAGGTAGGAAAGTTTTTTCCTACCGCTTTTCGAGATGATTTCAAATATCGAACTAGTCAGTTGCTTGAGCTAAAAGCTGTTGCTTCTCCCCAAGAATTATCTTCACTTTACCTTCCTCGTCGATATCAGCAACGGCTGTATCGCCTTCTTCAATGCGACCGGAAAGGATTTCTTCAGCTAAGACATCTTCTAGGAGACGCATGATCGCTCGACGTAACGGTCTTGCACCGTAAGAGGGATTGTATCCTTCTTCGACTAGACGCTCTTTGAATTTGTCGGTTACTTCGAGAGTAATATTTTGTTCGGTTAGTCGTGCGAAAACTTGCTTGAGCAGAATTTCGGCAATTTCCTTGACCTCTTCCTTGTTAAGTTGACGGAAGACGATGATTTCGTCGAGTCGGTTGAGGAATTCAGGACGGAAGTAGCGCTTTAATTCTTCGAGTACCAAAGAACGAATCCGATTGTATTGCGCTTCCGATTGATTGTCTTCGATCTCGAATCCCAAACCGCCGCCACCTTTTTCAATGACAGGCGCGCCGACGTTAGAAGTCATGACGATTAAAGTATTCTTGAAGTCAACCGTGCGACCCTTGGCATCGGTCAAGCGACCGTCTTCCAAGATTTGCAGCAGCATATTGAAGACATCGGGGTGCGCTTTCTCGATTTCGTCGAATAGTACGACCGTGTAAGGACGGCGGCGTACTGCTTCGGTAAGTTGACCGCCTTCGTTGTAGCCGACATAGCCGGGAGGCGAACCGATTAGTTTGGAGACGGTATGGCGTTCCATGTACTCCGACATATCCAAACGGATCATCGCTTCTTCGGAACCGAAGAAGTAAGCAGCTAACGATTTAGTTAATTCCGTCTTACCGACTCCCGTGGGGCCGGAGAAGATGAAGCTAGCAATGGGTCGGTTGGGGTTCTTCAGACCGACTCTGGCGCGACGAATAGCTCTGGAAACGGCTTTGACTGCATCCTCTTGACCGATGAGGCGCTGGTGCAACGTGTCTTCCATGTGCAACAGTTTCTCGGATTCGGTTTCGGTGAGTTTGTTGACGGGAACGCCAGTCCAAGAAGCGACGATGGTCGCGATTTCTTCTGGCGTGACGACGGGTTCGCCGCCTTCTTCGCCTTCAGTCTTCTTGGTAGAAGCAATCGAGCGAATTTGCGATTTGATTTCCATTTCGCGATCGCGCAGTTCTCCCGCTTTATCAAAGTCTTGCGCTCTCACTGCATCGTCTTTTTGCTTGAGAACTTGACGCAATTCTTTGTCGAGTTCTTTAGCGGCTGGCGGCAGTTGCGAGTTGATCAAGCGTACTCTAGATCCGGCTTCGTCGATTAGGTCGATCGCTTTATCGGGTAAGTAGCGATCGCTAATATAACGATCCGAAAGCTTAGCGGCGGCTTCTAATGCCTCGTCTTGAATCTTCAGCTTGTGATGCTGCTCGTAACGCTCTCTGAGTCCGTAGAGAATCTCGATCGTCTCGTCTACGGTTGGTTCGCCTACCATTACTGGCTGGAAGCGTCTCTCTAGAGCCGCATCGCGTTCGATGTGCTTGCGATACTCGTCGAGGGTGGTTGCGCCGATACACTGCAATTCTCCCCTCGCCAAGGCGGGTTTGAGGATGTTTGCCGCGTCGATCGCGCCTTCTGCCGCACCCGCACCGATGAGGGTGTGAACTTCGTCAATGACCAGAATTACGTTTCCGGCTTGACGAATTTCGTCCATAATTTTCTTGAGACGTTCTTCAAACTCCCCGCGATATTTGGTTCCTGCTACTAGCAAGCCAATATCGAGCGTGACGACGCGCTTTTCTTCTAAAATATCGGGAATATCTTTATTAGCTATGCGCTGTGCCAAACCTTCTGCGATCGCGGTTTTTCCGACCCCAGGCTCCCCGATTAATACGGGGTTGTTTTTGGTACGGCGACCTAATATTTGGATGACGCGCTCGATCTCTTTTTGCCGTCCGACGACGGGATCGAGTTTCCCTTCGCTTGCCATTTGGGTCAGGTTAGAGCCAAATTCATCGAGGGTTGGGGTTTTTGTTCGTCCCGAAGCTCCCGGAGTCGTGGAGACTTCAGCCGTTTCGCCCAACATCCTAATCACCTGAGTGCGAACTTTAGCAAGATCGACTCCCAGATTTTCTAGAACTCTAGCCGCTACGCCTTCTCCTTCCCGAATTAAGCCGAGAAGTAAGTGTTCGGTGCCGATGTAGTTGTGTCCCAGTTGGCGGGCTTCTTCGAGTGAAAGTTCGAGAACCCGTTTGGCTCTGGGAGTGAAAGGAATTTCCACTGCTACGAAACCGGAACCGCGACCAATGATTTTTTCGACCTCAATCCGAGCGTCTTTAAGATTGACGCCCATAGATTTCAGAACTTTGGCTGCGACCCCAGTTCCTTCGCCAATTAGCCCTAGAAGAATTTGCTCTGTGCCTACGAAGTTATGTCCCAGGCGACGTGCTTCTTCTTGGGCCAGCATGATTACTTTTATTGCTTTTTCTGTGAAGCGTTCAAACATGACCTATACCATCACCTGCTGCTTGCCCGTGTATGCTGATTTTAGCAAAAGTCTCTTGAAAAGTCTGTTTATTTAATTAGCTACTCCTTATTCGATCCCTTCTAGTTGCCAATGGTTTTTAGCGAGGCGATCGCTAATTTGTTCGTGCCAAGTTTTTAAGTCTTGCTCGAATTGCGATCGATGTAAATCTCCTCGCCAAAAAATTAAAGCATCTTCCCCTGTGGTTTGATAGTAGCCTTTGCGTCTTCCTGCAATTTGAAAACCAAATTTTTTATAAAGAGATATGGCTACTTCATTAGATACTCTCACTTCTAATGTAGCGCGTTCGAGTTGGCGCTTGTAGGCATCTTTAAGTAGAGAATATAAAAGCAATTGTCCCAGTCCTTTTCCTTGATAGTCTGGGTGAATCATCAACAAAGTTATATGAGCTTCTTCTAAAATTGCCCAGAAGCAACCGCATCCTATTATTCGTCCTTCGGAAGATAAGGGAGACAAGGGAGACAAGGGGGACAAGGAGGACAAGGGAGACAAGGAGGACAAGGGGGACAAGGAAGAATTGTTACTTCCACTCTCTGCCTTCTGACGAACGACTTCCAACGAGACGGGGAGCAAGGGAGAGGGAGAAATTGATAAAACAATTAGGCTACTATTAGGACTCTCTAATTCTCGTTGATAGCCTTCTAGCGACCACAGTCCGCCCAAACAGTTTTTATCTAGTTCTACAACACGATCTAATTGTTCGCTTTGAAGAGGTCCGAGCTTAATTTCTAGCGATGACATATTTTTGGCACAATTTTGATAATACAATTGTACTTAATATTTTTGAAGGCTGGCGATCGCCAATGGGGAAAAAAATCAATATCATTGAGAATTATCGCTTTTAAAAATGAGTTCGATAGTGCTATTTTTTGAAGTAATTAGAGAATTTTGCAAAATTTTTTCTATTTCAAAGATAAAAAAAATTAAAACAAAAGTTTTATAGAGTAGAAAATCAATTTATTCTTGCTGACTAAAACTATGACGTAAAAAATATAATACATTTATTTTTTTAGGTTTTCTTATAGCTACAAACGATCGCAACTCCTAAAAAATCATTGCAGGATAGATAAATGAAGATAGAGAGCTAGAAAAATCGAAAAAATTAAGAGTCGCTCGATCGAAGCCTATAGTAATTACTTGTATCCGTTTTAATAATGAGATTTTGCCCAGAAAGGGAGGTTTCGATCGTACACTAAAATACGGGATAGTTTTCGCTCCCTCATTTATCAGCGATGGATTTAGCCGATTGCAGCTAGACAAAAGATAAAAAAATTAAATCGAACATTACTTGACTGACAAGATTGCCCTATGATATTAACGGATCTCAGAACGCAAAATTCTGGACGACAGTACTTACCGCAGCCTACAACAGAGCGAACGTCGCAATCGCCCAATCAAGAATTACTTCCACTCACGGCTAGAGTCAATAGTCGCGATTGTCTCGAAATTGGCGGCTGCGATCTCATTACCTTAGTAGAGCAATATGGCTCTCCATTGTATATTTTAGATGAGTTTACCTTAAGAACGGCTTGTCGTCAGTACAGAGAAGGATTCAAACAATATTACAGTGGCGAATCTCAAGTCATTTACGCTTCAAAAGCTTGGAGTTGTCTGGCGGTTTGCTCGATTGTCGTTTCCGAAGGATTGGGATTCGATGTCGTTTCGGGAGGAGAACTTTATACAACCCTACAGGCGCTCGAAAAGATGGGGTTAGGAGAGAAAGCTGGCGAGAAAATTTATTTTCACGGCAATAATAAAGCGGTTGATGAGTTGGAATATGCGATCGCAATAGGTTGTACGATTATCGTTGATAATTGGCTCGAACTAGAAACCCTGGTCAAATTGTGTACCATGGTACACAAAAATTCCATAAAAATAATGCTGCGGCTGACTCCAGGAATCGAATGTCACACCCACGAGTATATTCGTACCGGACACCTCGACAGCAAATTTGGCTTCGATCCCAACCAAATCGAAAAAGTTCTCGCCTACGTCAGCCAACACGAGCAACTCGATTTTATCGGATTGCACGCTCACATCGGATCGCAAATTTTCGAGCGCCAACCCCATCAAGATTTAGCAGGCGTGTTGGTCGAATGGATGAAAAAAGCAGGAGAATGCGGCTTATCGGTTCGAGAATTGAATATTGGCGGCGGACTGGGGATTTGTTATACAGAAGCCGACGACCCGCCGAGTATTGAAGAATGGGTAAAAGCGGCGGCGCAAGCGGTAGAAAAAGCTTGCCAAATCCATCAATTACCCTTACCAAAATTAATTGCCGAACCGGGGCGATCGTTGATTGGATCGGCTTGCGTTACAGCGTATACTATTGGCAGTCGCAAAGAAATTCCTGGCATAAGAACTTACGTCGCGATCGATGGAGGAATGTCTGACAATCCCCGTCCGATTACCTATCAATCCGTCTACAGAACGGTTGTAGCCAATCGAATGTCGGCTTCTTGCGAAGAAATTGTGACGATTGCTGGCAAACATTGCGAATCAGGAGATATTCTGATTAAAGATGCTCGCCTGCCCCAAACCCAACCCGGAGATATTCTGGTGGTGATGGCGACGGGAGCGTATAACTATAGCATGGCTTCCAACTACAATCGCTTGCCCCGTCCGGCAGCCGTTGTCGTTAATGAAGGAGAAGCCAATCTAATTTTAGAGCGAGAAACTTACGAAGATCTCATCCGTAGCGATCGCTTACCGACAAGACTGACCAACCTTTCATCCTAAAAGAATTTATCATTCATAATTCCCATGTCGGGTTTAGCTCCTGACCAACAAAGCAGGATAATATCCGAGTTGCTCCATAACGGTATCGATGTCGGACTAGTCCTAGCCTTAACTTATTTGATGCTCCTCATCATTGGGGAGCGTCGCACCCTATGGATGGTGCGGGGTCTTATCATTTTAATGTTGGCCTCAGTCCTGAGCGAACAATTTAACCTCAAGTTACTCAAGTTCGTGCTAGAGAAGTTGGTGTTAGGATCGGCTGTCGCTATGGCAGTTATCTTTCAGTCAGAGTTTCGCCGATTTTTAGAACTGCTTGGACGGGGACAGATTATCGAAATTTTTCAGCGTCAGCGTCAAATCGCTAAACCCGACAATGTAATTGATGAAATTGTCGATGCGGTAAAAGAACTCTCGCAAAATCGCACGGGAGCCTTAATGGTATTAGAAACCAATGCACCAGTCGATACGCGGGTGTTTGTCAATCCTGGAGTCAGCCTCAATAGCGAAGTTTCAAAAGAACTCCTACAGACGATTTTTCAGCCCAAAACCTTGCTACACGATGGAGCCGTCTTTATTCGCGGCTCTCGTATCGTTTCGGCTGGCTCGATCTTACCGTTATCGGAGCGCACGGCATCGCGACAGTTGGGGACGCGCCACCGCGCCGCAATGGGAATTACAGAGCGAGTCGAAAACTGTATCTGCGTGGTCGTCTCAGAAGAAACGGGTTCGATTTCTTTAGCAGAGCGAGGCAATCTCAATCGACCATTAACTAGCAGTAAACTAAAAGAGCTATTAGAAGAGAGATTTTCTCCATCGGTAGAAAGAGAAGTCGTCGCTCCAGGATGGGGCGTATTAAGTCGTACAATCGGCTCGCAAGGTCGAATATTATTAAATCGTATATTTCATCTTCCGTCATCGAAATCAAAAGATCGCAAGAAATGACAGCTAAGCCAATCGTCTTACAAGAATTACCCACCGATCTCGATAAAAGCCGTTTGCCAGGTCACGTAGCCGTCATTATGGATGGTAATGGTCGCTGGGCAAAAAACCGAGGATTGCCTCGCATTATGGGGCATCAACGGGGGGTAGATACGCTCAAAGACTTGCTGCGTTGTTGTCGCGATTGGGGCGTTCCCGCACTGACTGCCTATGCGTTTTCAACCGAAAATTGGGGACGACCGCTTGAAGAAGTCGAGTTTCTCATGACGCTGTTCGAGCGGGTATTGCGCAAAGAACTCAAAGAGATGATGGAGGAAAATGTCCGCATTCGCTTCGTGGGGAACTTAGAATCGCTACCGCCGTCCCTCAAAGCAGAGATCGATCGCTCGATGGAGGAGACGAAAGATAACTTGGGGATTCAGTTTACGGTAGCGACTAATTACGGGGGACGACAAGAGATTATCGAAGCTTGTCGGGCGATCGCAGCTAAAGTTCATCAAGGCTTAATTAATCCCGAAGAAATTGACGAAGCTTTATTCGAGCGCCATCTTTACACGTCCGGTCTTCCCTATCCCGATTTACTCATTCGCACCAGCGGGGAAATGCGCATCAGTAATTTTTTGCTCTGGCAAATGGCGTATGCAGAAATTTATGTGACGCAAACGCTTTGGCCGGACTTCGATCGCGCTCAATTTCACCAAGCGCTATCAGCTTATCAACAAAGAGAGCGTCGTTTTGGTAAAGTTTAGGGAATAATTTTAGGAGACAGCAAGAAAAACTAAATAACGAATGTTGACATCCCGAAAAAAAACTGTAACCGTTCCTCAACGCCTTCCCAAGCTAGCGGAAGAAGAACGCATCGAACAAGAGCGAATGCGCGATGTTTTCGTGTTGCTCGAACATTTGCTAGAAAGAGAGGAGACAACGGTTAAGCTGATCGTCGATCGCCTTTATGATGTGGGTGCAGTTAACCTAATTAACAAAAAGTTCCCCGCTCAACCTCGCAAACGAAGAGTAATGAAGTCTTTAGCAAGAATGCTCAAACCCGCTGTCAAAGTTTACGCGCTGCGATGGGTGAAAAGAAATTGTCCGCGATTGGTTACTAATTGGTTGCAAAGAAAGGTCAGGTTTTAGCTTTTATCTCAACTATCGCAAGAAGACTCTCGGTGCAGCGTTAGCTCACTTCGGAGATGAATTGCGACCAAAAACAATTAAACAATTCTTAATGTTTCTTGAATTTCCTTTTGCTTCTAAACTAAACTCAGAAGCTCGACAAGTTAGTGCAGAGAGAGCGTGGAGTGCTATAGCTCGATTTTACCTAAAATGTCGGGAGAATGCCCCCACTAAAAACGAGGCGGATACATCTTGGCGCAGCCAAGTACCGCCAATGTTTTAGTGATGGGAGTACGTCAACTAATTTAACACCTCTACACTAGTAGAAGCAGTACGTCCAAACTCTTCTGGCGCATATTGTAAATGAACTTCCGCACCCGGCCAATCAAATGTACCAGGCGTGACGGAACGCACTAAATAGTGCATACTATATACGCCTGCATCCAAGCGATCGCCATACGCTACAACTTTATCTTTATGAATCTTTTGATAGTCGATTTCCCAACTATCTTGTTGTGCTTGGAAGTATGAGGTAGAAGTTTGGAAGCTGGTATCGACTGCTTCTAAACCCGCCGGAAGGGGATCGTTTACGATTAAATGGTCAATTGGATGGTCGGTTATAATTTCTAATCCGATATCGAATACCTGTCCTGGGGGTAGACTTAATGGTTTTTCAATAGCATATAAGTTGATTTTTTGCAATACCTGGGCTTGATTTGCCGGACGAATGTAGCGGATGACTCGCAAACCGTTGATGCGTCCGGGTTGATTTCCTTTGAGGCGGTAGCGGTAGGCGGTTAAATAGTGTAAGTTGCCTTTACCAGATTTGTTGAGGACGATATCGTGTTGTCCGCGAGGTAATTTTTCCATCGGGACTTGCAATTGGTAATTGGGGTTGCGATATCCATCGAAGCGAACTTTTCCAAGTTGTTTGTTAGCGAGTTGGATAGTTGCGTTGTAACTGGGTAAATTTGGTTCTAATTGGCTGTATTCAACTAATGCGCTTAATGCTTGGGCGTTATCGTAGGTTGTTTGCCAGGTTCCTTCGCGTCGCATGGCTAGGAGTCCTTGCAAGAGGCGATCTATAGTTTCTGGACTGGCTTTTTGGGCGATAAATAGGCGTAAGGTTTCTGCTTGGGCGGTAGTATTGGAGTTAAACCAACGCCATTCTTGGGGTAAGTTTACTTTAGCGATACGACCCGTTTCGTAGACGGTTTCTTGAATTTCGTTAAATAGGGTTTGTGCTTCGTCTTGCCATTCGGGGAATTGGAAGAGGTAGCGGGTTAGTTTGAGTTGGTTGACGCGATCGAGTGCATTCCTATTTTCATAAATAGAAACGAGGAAATCTGCGCGTTTTTCTCCTAATTTTGCTAATGCTATTAATGCTTCTAACCGTATTTGTTGCCGACATACGGTATCGTTACACCAATCTCCTTGACTGGGGTTGGCAATGAGTTTGTTTAAATAGGTTTTGAGACGGTCGATTGTAGCGGAGGATACAGAAAACTCTGCTTTTTGTGCATTAGCGAGACTTTCCGCCGCATAAGGGGTTATAAAGGGATTGGATTCTTCTGAGGCGGGAAGATAAGCAAAACCGCCGTTGCTTTTTTGGAGTTTTTGCAGATTTTCTATTGCTTGCGTTGCTTCTTGAGCGACGTTAAAGTTGTTGAAGGCGGAATCGTATTTTTGTGAGAGGATTTGTAAGTTAGCTGCGATCGCGAGTTGACTTGCTGAAGTTTCTAAAAATGGCAACCAATCTTGGTTAAACACTTCTTTTGCGGGTGCGGTAATTTCTGGAATTAAAGTACTAGCGAGGGATATTTCTAATCCGCCTGCATCGGGAAGGACGTTGTTTTCAACCTTCAAGGGAATTTTGACTTGAGTTGTCGTTACGCCTGATTCGATTGCTTGTTCGGTTACGTCTAAGTTTTTAACTTCCAAAGGAACTTCAAACGCATCGCTTTGTCGGTTGTTGAGTTGGGTAAAGAATTGCACTTTTCCTTCTCCGACTTCCGATGCAACTATGGGGAAGCGATATGCTTGGGTTCCCGAAGCTGCATTGGTTCGTAAATCATTCTCACCGTCAAACTTAAGTTTGTTGGTTAGAATTCCCTTGACCGTTAAATTGCCAGTTTGTCCGGTGGTGTTAGTTACGGATAATCCACCCGAAAAGCGATCGCCCGCACGAACAAATTGCGGCAAGATAGGATTGGTAATCAGGGGTTTAGTGGTTATAAACGTTGCATCTCCATTGCCAAAATGGAAGTTTCCATCGGTAGCAACTGCCATGACGCGCCAAGTCGTTAAGTTATCGGGTAAGGTAAAGCTAATATTCGCTTTTCCATTGGCATCGGTCAGGACGGAACCGTTATAGTAAGCTATTGGTTGGAAGTTGGTACGGATGCGAGTATTCGCCGTTGCTGCTGAAAGTCCGCCGCCGTATCCCCATCCTTTTTCGAGGGGAGAAGATTGAGGCGTAAGGACGACATCGGGACGGTTGTCGGCGAAGCGAGTGGCGATATTTTGTTCGGCGTAGACGGTTTCGACTAAGTTGGGAGGACGATAGCCACTCAGTTGTAAGATAGCTTCATTCACCGCCATGACGGTAAATTGTCCTTGAATGGGATTGCCTTGGTAATCTGTTAAGGTAAGTTCGACGGTTTCTTTATTTCCTGGTTCTAGTTTGTCTTGCTGGGGGGTTACTCGTACTTGTAAGTATTTGTCCTCCAAACTAGTTTTAAATGGGACAAATCCGATACGAACGAGATTTTCGACGCTTCCCGGTTCGATTTGGGAGATAGGTTGTCCCTGACGAACTAATACTGCTTCTACCGCCGCATTGGGAACCATATCTGGCGTAACTTGGAATTGTATTTTTGGCGCGCCGCCTTGTACTTTTTGAATGGTACTGTAGAGAGTTTTGTTACGGATGACGGCGAAATATAACTCCGCGTCAGGATAGGGAGATTCGATTAATGCGGTGGCGGTTTCTCCAGGTTGATAGGTTTCTTTATCGAGATGAACTTCGATACGATTATTAGTATAGCGATCGCCCCAACTTACTAACTCATCTCCCGTCACCCATATCTGAGTATCGGTTGCACTCGCATCGCCGTTACTATTGGTAAAGTTGGCATGAATGCGATAGGAACCCGATTCAGGCGCAGTTAAGGAGACGGTTTGCGGTTCGTTTCCCGAATTGATTTCCTCTTTAGCGACGGTTTTATATTCGACTTGATTTTCAGAAGTCACGCTTCCTTCTTGTAGCTGCGTGACGCTACTATAATCCATCTGTTGCAGTTCGAGTCGCACTCGTTGACCCGTTACGACTTGTCCTGTGGGATCGGTTACGATGACTTTAATGGGAAAAGCTTGTCCCGCTTGCGCGACGAAATCGTTTTGCAATCCAATTAAATACTGACTCGGAAAAGCATTAAAAGTTTTGACATCGGAGACGGATAGATTAGAAACGTCGGATACTAATGCTTCGACGCGATAAGTCATGGGATAGGGTAAATCATCTGCGACTGCGACGACTTCGCTATTCTTACCCGATGCGTCTAAAACTTGGTTTCCTTGTCGTACATCGCTAGGAACTTCTGGGGGGTCTTCGGGCCAAAACCACTGACGACCAAAGACAAATTTTTCCCATCCTTTAGGAATGAATTCTGCTTTCTGACGAGTGACGTAATATTGAACGTTGGCGCTTTGTACGGGAGAACCAAATAAATAGTTACTTTCGGTATTGATACCAATTTTCTCGTTAAGGGTAGCAAACTCTTTATCGAGAGTTAGATTTACTTTGAAGTTGGGAGGTTTAAACTCAGCAACGCGGAAATTACCATAGAATTCTACTTCATTTTTTCTTTCGGCGCGGATGGCATATTCACCCAACGGTCTATCTTTACCTAAATCCAACTCTAAGGAAAACGTCCCGAACTCATTCGTCACTTGAGTGCCTAAATCCGTTTCTTTCCCATTAGGATCGATTAAGGTTACTCGATAGAACGTATTTTTATTTTGCTTTAACTCTCCATTCTGTAAGTAATAAGCGACTCCAGTAAACCAAGCTTTTTCTCCTGGTTGATATAATTGCCTGTCAGAAAAAATAGTTCCTCTCGCTTGCGGTTTTCCATCATCCCATTCCGCATAGATACCATAACCATAATTGCCACTATACTCGTCGGTTTGTGCAAATGCCCAGTCTTGTCCTTCGCGGACGACTGCTAAGAGTTTAGGAGGGTTTAAATTCGCAACGCATCGTTTCCAATCTTCGCCTTGTAAGATTGTAGTCCCTGTCGAATCGGTAGACGCGATCGCGCAGGGTTCTTGTTTCGTTCTCGATTTCGATTCCAATCGAGTCTTATATACTTCAACCGTTGCACCCTCAACCGCAGAACCATCGGAAAGATGATTGACTCTAATTAAACCAGATTCAGGAAACCACTGTGCAAAGATACCCAAATTTGTTAACTGTACCAATCCAAAAAACTTAGGTTCCTGCCAATTTTCTCGACCATTTTCGAGATAGCGATTGGTTTTCGCTTGAATTCCATAAGCTAACAGTCCAGTTGACGCGCCGATTGTCTCTTTTAGGGGAACGATATTGTCATAACTCTCATTCTTTCTTCCCCCTGCTTTAAAGTTGTCCCAAGTCTTCGCATCGGGTAATAACTGCTGGACATAGCTATAAGGATATGCAGAGTCGATATAAACTAAATCGTTGGGTTCTAAAACTTGATAAGCAGCTTGATACTGAGATTTTGGTAAATTAACCGTCGAGATATGAAGTTGTAAATCCGTATCCGCTGGGAAGATATTTAACTCGCTGGGTGCCCAAAGATCGGCTGCCACATCTCCGGCACGCGCAGGTCCGGTCGTGCCTTCTTCGGACTCACCACCAAGGAGCGCGCATGAAGCCGCAGCGCACTGTTTACGCGCCGCCGGCACCGGTCGTCACC
>JALOOL010000148.1 GCA_025454425.1 Hydrococcus sp. Prado102
CCGTCAGCGATACACTGGTAGTCTCTGCTAGAGGGTTCGGCGGCGGACTCAGAGCAGGCGCTATCCTTCCTCTGGCTCAGTTTCGCTTGGGAGCAAGGGCGCTCGATGCGAGCGATCGCTTTATTTACAATTCTAATACGGGAGCGCTTTTGTTTGATGTGGATGGGATAGGCGCGATCGCACCTGTTGCTTTAGCTACTCTCGACCCTAGATTAGCGTTGACTAGAGCCGATATTTTTGTTACTGCTTAGTTAAAAATAAAAAACGAAAGATGGCGCTTATTGTAACGATTTATGCTACAAAAAACGCCTTATTTATGCAAAGTAACCCAAAATTATTCTTGTCAAAATTTACTACTAAAAGCTAATTCCATTTTGGAGTTTAGATTGAAAATCATTATTCTGGCTAATTTAAAACTTTTGCTCGATCGTAGTTTTTGTTGAAATTGGTGTTTTTTTAATTTTTGCTGTGTTTAATAAGCTCTAAATATTGTTGAGATAGAATCTTAGTAAGGTTTCTCGAATAAAATATTCAAACTCTTAAATGCTTTTTTAGTTGATTTAAGATAAATTTTCTATAAAATCAATTCAAGCTTTATTTGTGTTTAGCGCGATCGCAAACAATATTAGACGGAATCGAAAAGATTTTAAGTAATTAGAAACAATATAAAAATCTCTACTTTTTGAAATTCAAAGATCTTTCGATTGAAAGAGGAGAGTTTAAAACCCTCAAGATACGATGAAATCGTTGTTTTAAATACAGAAAAGTTTATGATCTCAAATCAGCATGGGAGTGCAATTGACATTTTTTCAAACCGTGAAGAAGCAGGGCGCGCGCTCGATCGAATCGTCTTTTCTGGTTTTCCAATTGCAAAAGTTTTCTTAGTCAGTGAAGATTGGATTGATGTAAAAGGACACAGTTATACTTGGATGCGCGAATTAGTTGACAAAGCGCGTGCGGGTGAAATTACTGGAACTCCCGTAGAGTTAAAAAAGGGTTTGATAATGGGTTTTGCGATCGGAGGGGCAATGGGTTTATTATTAGGACTCATCATCCTGGCACTTCCCGGTCTGGAGAAAAGTATATTAACCTCAGCAATTTCTTTTATCCTATTAATAAGTGTAATTTGGGCTGCAATTGGAGGCATTATTGGCTCGTTAATAGGAATAATATTATCTACTCAGCGATCGCAAGAAATCGCTAGACGAGTTTCTAAAGGCGAACTTCTACTCGTTGTTGAGGGAACGGATAGCGAAATTACTTCTGCCAAACGTTTCGTCAATCAAGTTTTGTAAAAATTATAACAATCTATGCTCAGTCAACAATTGTGGCAATGCCATCAAGAATTAGCGCAAACTTGTCTTAAAAATCCTTTTGTCCGAGGAATTGCCACAGGTAAACTAGAGCGAAAAAAATTTGCTTTTTATGTCGGTCAGGATGCTTTTTTTTTAGAAGCTTTTGCTCGTGCTTACAGTATTGGCGCGGCAAAAAGTCCCGATTGGGAGGGATTTTGTACCTTTCATCAATTAGCGGATGGCGTATTAGAAGAATTGCGCTTGCACCAAAACTATGCAAGTCAGTGGGGAGTTAATTTACAACAAGTCAAACCCGTACCCGCAACTCGCCGCTATACAGATTTTTTATTAGCAACCGCCTGGGGAAGCGACATCGGTGTAACAGCAGTTGCCATGAGTCCGTGTATGCGATTGTATGCCTTTTTGGGACAGCAATTAGCTCAAAAAGGCATTCCCGACCATCAATATGCCGATTGGATTAAAACTTATAGTTCTCAAGAGTTTGAAGAATTAGCACGGTTATTAGATAGTTTATGCGATCGCTATGCAATATCAAGCGAATTAATAAGCGAAACCTATCGCTATGCGCTTTTGTGCGAAGAAGCTTTTTTTAATGCTGCGTGGGAAAGCGAAAGTTAGTTTATAAATATAAAAATTTAATTTGTTTACAGCGCGATCGCACAGAAGATAAACAAGATTGGAGTTAACCAAAATTACTCAAAGTTGGCTTTCACTTGACTTAAATAGATAATAGCGATCGCGCTGTAAAATTGCTTTAAATTTTTTAATTTCATCTAATGCCCAAGCTGCTATTCTTCTAATTTCGTCATTCGGGTCATTGAGAGCTTTTGTATATACGAAGGTTTATGTTGCTCTATCCAACTCAAAATTCGATTCAGTGCCTCAGTCAGCATCGAGAGACAAAATTCCGCCAAGTAAAGATTAAAAATCTATAATAAAGGATCGAACTCTGTAAACCCTTTTAAAACATGACCGCTTCCCGTTACTACCACATTACAACTTTTGGCTGTCAGATGAATAAAGCTGACTCCGAACGCATGGCTGGCATTTTGGAGGATATGGGGTTCGCGTACTCGGAAGATCCAAACGAAGCAGATTTAGTTCTCTACAATACTTGTACCATTCGGGATAATGCCGAACAAAAAGTTTATTCTTACTTAGGCAGACAGGCAAAACGCAAGCACGAAAAAGCCGATCTGACTTTAATTGTTGCAGGTTGTGTCGCTCAGCAGGAAGGCGAACAGTTATTGCGGCGCGTTCCTGAATTAGATTTAGTAATGGGGCCTCAACACGCAAATCGCTTGCAAGATTTGCTAGAAGAGGTCTTTGCTGGCAATCAGGTAGTTGCCACCGAACCCATCCAGATCATGGAAGATATTACTAAACCGCGTCGAGAAAGCTGCGTTACAGCTTGGGTGAACGTGATTTATGGATGCAACGAACGCTGTAGCTATTGTGTCGTTCCTAACGTTCGAGGCGTAGAACAGTCTCGCACCCCAGAATCGATTCGCGCTGAAATGGAAGAATTGGGAAGATTAGGATACAAGGAAGTTACGTTGTTAGGTCAAAATATTGACGCATACGGACGCGATTTGCCAGGAGTTACCGAAACGGGAAGACACCTACATACCCTAACCAATTTGTTAGATTACGTCCATGACGTACCTGGAATCGATCGCATTCGTTTTGCAACTAGCCATCCTCGTTACTTTACCGAACGATTGATTCGCGCCTGCAAGGTGTTACCCAAAGTCTGCGAACATTTTCACATTCCGTTTCAGTCGGGAGATAACGAAATTCTCAAAGCCATGAAGCGAGGCTACACGAGAGAGAAGTATCGTCAGATTATCGATAAAATTCGCGAATATATACCAGATGCGTCGATTAGTGCCGATGCAATTGTAGGATTTCCAGGTGAGACAGAAGAACAGTTCGAGAATACCTTAAAATTAGTTGAAGAGATTGGTTTCGATCGCTTAAATACCGCTGCTTACTCTCCTCGTCCTAATACGCCTGCCGCTTTATGGGACAATCAACTTAGCGAAGAAGTGAAAAGCGATCGCTTGCAACGTCTCAATCATTTAGTCGCCACTCAAGCTGCCGAAAAATCGCAACGCTATCTCGGACGCATTGAAGAAGTCCTTGTAGAAGAACAAAATCCCAAAGATCTCGCACAAGTGATGGGACGGACGAGAGGCAATCATTTGGCTTTTTTCCCAGGAAAAATAGAAGAATTAAAAGGCAAGTTAGTCGATGTCAAAATTACCGAAATTCGCGCCTTTAGTTTGACGGGAGAGATTTTTTGCAAATTATGAATTCAAAATTCTGAATTATGAAAGCTTTCATAAGATTTTCTTAATTCATCATTCAGCATTCATAATTGTTTAGTCAACTTGACACCTTGATAAGTGTCCTTAAGATCCAAGACATTAATCGATAAAAAAACTAAGGTAGATATAGTCAAGCCATGCCAAGCTACAGATGAATCTCGTTCCTTCCTCTGACGAAAACTCAGCCAATAAAAATATAGAGAAAATTAGCTCTCGGATTAACCCTTGCTTGATTCGTCTTGCGTATCCGTTAGGGTGCTATTTTGTCTTACCACTCTTCTTTAGACAAATAGACATCATCGGTCGCGAAAATGTTCCGCAAACTGGGCCAGTTTTAGTCGCACCAACTCATCGTTCTCGTTGGGATGCTCTTATCTTACCTTCTGCGATCGGTCGTTTGGCTAGCGGACGAGATTTACGCTTTATGGTGACAGCCGACGAGTACAACCGACCGATTCAAGGTTGGTTTATCCGACGCATGGGAGGATTTCCCGTCAATGTTAATCGCCCCGATCGCGGTAGTATAAGTCATAGCATCGATTTATTATCTCAAGGCGAGATGTTAGCGATTTTTCCTGAAGGAGATATTGTTCGAGATACAAAAGTTTCTCCACTCAAACGCGGTGTCGCTCGCATTGCACTGGATGTTGAAGCTGCACATCCAGGGTGCGGTATTAAAATTTTACCAGTTAGTCTTAAATACGATTCTCTCTATCCTAGTTGGGGCGATCGCGTTACTGTCAAAATTGGCGAACCCATCAATGTTGCTTCTTATAGTAGCGCTTCGATTAGAAAAGGCTCTGAAAAACTTACTCGCGTTTTAGAAACCGCACTAACAAATCTTCACGAAGAACCGACTTCGGCTATCCCCGTCGCCACTGCATAAATCTTGTATTTTGTCAAATATCTTTATTATAGGTTGCAACTATAGATGGAAAGCAATGCAAGCATACAAAAAGCACCGCGAGCATGATTTTTAAGAAAATTGGATTAAAATCGCGCATCTAAAATTCATGTTTCAAGCCTCTCCATAACGAGAGAAAAAGACCAAAAAATTGCCACTACTTCCAGCCTCTTTTTTAAAGGAGAGGTTAATCCAAAATCCAAAATCCTTTCATCCAAAATCGATTGACCTCGGTTTTTCCCAATATCAACGTTACGAGCGATCGCGCCTAAAATATTACATTGACATTTTTGACTGTAGTAGTCATGGGGATCGCATTTTGTCAAGAGACGATCGACATTTTTGTAGACTTATACAGAATCGAAACTTGTAATCGTGCGAAATCCTTGCGAGTCTGAGGAATGATTGCCCGGTCTAAGGCTAAAAAGCGTTTGCATCCCCGCAGATTGGGCGGCGAATAGCTCGTCGGGAACATCTGAAATGAATAAAATGCGATCGCTTGACACGTTTATAGTTTGGGCAATTTTATGATAACTGTCGGCTTCTTTTTTCGAGCCGATTTCGGTATCGAAGTAACCGCTTAAAAAGCCTGTCAAATCTCCTGTTTCTGTATACCGAAATAAAAGTTGCTGCGCCTGTACGCTCCCCGATGAAAAAATAAATAACTGCTTGCCCATAGCAGTCCAGCGCTCAAAAGCAGGTTTAACATCGGGGAAGATCTGCGATCGCAACGTGCCATCCCGATATCCTTGCTCCCAAATTTTTCCTTGCAACGATTTGAGTCCGGTAGATTTGCGATCGATTTCAATTAAGTAACGAATGTAAGGAACTGCCCCAATTGTTGAAGTCTCATCCCACTCCGGTACGTCAAGTCCTCGATCCCGATCCCGTTGGTATTCTTGTTGTAAAAGGTTGAGATCGGCTTGTACTGCTTGTTCTTGCCCGTGGGTTCGCACAAATGCCTCTACATTAACTTTAGCAAAGGGAAACAACACCCCAAAAACGTATTCAACTGGGGTTGTCGTTCCTTCAATATCTAACAAGATCGCCTCGGCGCGATCGCACAAATACTCACTCATAGTTAAACAATTTTATTTTTATTCTCAAAATAATCTAATTAACCATGATTTTGCACAAATCATCGACATCGCACAATAATTTCTTTTAAGCTAGTTAAGAAGATAATGTTGTCTTTTCTTTGTGACCTTTTGAACTTACAAAGCTGTTTGTCAATCCTGAACTCACCATCATTAATTAGGAAGCGTTATTCATGAAAAAAACGAGATTTTTATTAGCTGCGATCGGCTATGCCGGTGCGCTTTGCGCAATCGCGCTAGCATTAAATGCGTGCAGCACAAGTACTAGTGAAACTAATCCCCCTCAAGCCGAGCCAAATATTAGCGAACCTTCGATTCCTAAAGTCCAAGCACCAGAACCGCTTCCGCTTGTAGTCGAGCCTCAATTTAATAATTCGATGTCTTCTCAACCTAGAGTCGAATTAAAGACGCAGATCGGAGAAGATTTAGGGACTCAAGTTAAAAGTTCCAAGTCTTCCGCCCCAGAATCTCAAAATTTTGAAAATCCTCTCGCTCCTCAACCTTCAACCCCAGAAGCCCAAAACTTTGAAAATCCTATTATTCCTAAAACTCAAACGCCTTTTCCTCAAAATAATCCTTTGAGCAATCAGACTCCCGATCTCGGAACCAGAAGCCTACAAACGCCTTCCCAAAATCCCCTTCCCTCCACCAACAATTTTCAATCGCCCATACTGACCCAACCGCAAGCTCCCATTGGGCAACCATAAATTAGTGACCAGTTAAAAAAGTCGAAAGTCGAAAGTCGAAAGTCGAAAGTTTTGATTCTCCCTTGTCTTCCTTGTCTTCCTTGTCTCCCTTGTCTCCCTTGTCTCCCTTTCCCCTTTCCCCAGCGACCAGCGACCAGTTATTTGTGAAGAGTTCAGTAGTTATAACTTCTTTTTGAACTTTGAACTTTGAATTAATTTTTTCCTGGAAGCTTTTTGTCTACGGTGCGTCGGGAGACGGGGTTAGTTGTTAGCTGCTGTCGTCCGTTGCGAACAATGCTCAACATTTCGCCGAGTTGTTGTTCGATGCTACCGAGGACGCGATCGGCGTATTCGTCAGCGCCATCTTGAATCTGGGCGCATTCGGCTTGCGTCTGTTGATACATTTGTTGAAGTTCTTGTTGGGCTTTGTAGCGCATCTGTTCGATTTCGGACAGGGTTTGGCGTTGAATTGCGTCGCAATCCTGTTGCACTTGCTGTCTGATTTGATTGGCTTGGGCTTGAGCCTGTTGTATAATTCCTGTCTCGTCTAAAATTTGAGCGGCTCTGTGTTGAGCGGATTGTATGATTCTTTGAGCGTATTCTTCAGCTTCTGCGAGAATTTCTTGCTTTTTTCTCAGTAAAGCAACAGCTTTCTCAAAAGCCTCTGGCAAGTTCATTCTGACTAAATCTAACTGATTTAGTAGTTTATCTTCATCGATCAACGTCCATCGAACTAATGGAACGCGAAAGCTTTCAAGAATGATTTCTTCTAGAAGATCGAGTTCTTGTTGGGGATCGAATTCTAAGGCTCGATTGGAAGCTGACGAATTGGAGCGATCGCCGCGATCGCCTTTAGATTGAGTGCGTGAGGATGAATTTTGGCTGAACATAAGCGGGTATTTTCCTTAACAATAGCTCGTCAGCAAATCTAGAACTGCCTTTAACTATAGTATTGATGTATGTCTTGTGCGACATTTTCAGGAACTAAGTGAGCGACAGAACCGCCGAACTTAGCAATTTCTTTCACAATGCTACTACTTAAAAAACTATATTCTTTAGTAGTTGCTAGAAAAACTGTTTCGATTTCATCTCGAAGCGTTTTATTAGTATGAGCCATTTGTAACTCTTTTTCAAAATCAGAAAGCACTCGCAGTCCTCGCAAGAGAACTTTAGCGTTATTCGCTTTAGCATACTCCACGGTCAGTCCAAAAAAACTATCAACTTCTACATTTGATAAATGTTGGGTACAATGGCGAATTTGTTCCAATCGTTTCTCGACTGAAAACATGGGATGCTTGCTTGGGTTGGACAAGACAGTAACGATTACTCGCTCGAATAGTTGCACGCCTCTCTCGATAATGTCGAGATGACCTAAAGTAATCGGATCGAAGCTACCAGGATAAATTGCAATCACACTTTCTCAGTTTTTTAAGTTTTGTCTGAGAGTTCTTATTCTTTGTTGACTGACGCAGAAGCAAGCCTTAAGATAAGACTATTTTTAATGAACTAACTTTAAAAGGAACTATGATTTTTGTCAAATTTCTGATTTTCGCCGCGATCGCGATCGTTATTGTCAAACTAGTTGCTTCTCTATTTGGCAAGGGCAATATCCCACTTTTGAACAATTTAATTACTGTTATCCTTAGCTTCTTTGTGGCTTTTGAGGTGATTAAGTTAGGTCAAATCCTTTGGGAAAAGTTTATTTAAATTTAAGGAATCATTGAGAATGCAGCCAGCAGAAAGCATTTTTAATAAAATTACAGCGGAAGTTCCTTTACTTAAAAAACTAATCGATCGCGGAAAGTTATTTTTTGTTGGCGAGCAAGAAACTATTCAATATTTACAAAACTTATTTGAGCCAAGAAATAGTCATAGTAGCTATGACTATTATGACTGGAAAGAAGGAATGGAAGCACTAGAGTGGGATGGCGAATTACTTTCGACTTATCAAGCTATTGTTGTCTCATCTATTGATAACGAGCATATAATTTCTGATTGGGTTTGCCAAGAACTGAATCGGTTACAGCTTGAAGTTCCCGTTTTAAAACTATTTTCCGATATTTTTGTCAATTTAATGTCAGGTTGTCCTTTGCTACAAACTAGCGATCGAGAGATCGTTTATCCCAAAATTGCTTATGCTATTGCGACTACGCCGCGTTCTGGTTCTACAGTTTTGAGTGGTACTCTAGGAGCAACAAAAATTGCCGGATTTCCTAAAGAACATTTACGCTTTCCTTCTCAAACGCTAGCGCAAAACTGTCAGTTTGATTATGTTAGATATTTAGAAATTTTAATGCAACATCAAACGACTGAAAATAGCGTTTTTGGAACTAAATTTATCGGTCATTTTTTTCAATCTCATTATAAAAGTGGTTTTGACTTTAATAGATTGTTGGAACGATTTAACTTTATTTATTTAAGAAGGCAAAATAAAATCGCTCAAGCAACATCTATTTTAATAGGGCAAAAAACTAAAACTTGGCACGTTAGTTCTAATAAAAAATATCAAAACTATAAAACCAAACTATCACAAATACAAGTAGAAGATTCAGATCTCGAACAATTACATTTTCAGCATCAATCTATTTTATATCAAGAACGTTTTTGGGAACGTTTTTTTGAAGAACACAATATTTCACCACTAATTATTGAGTACGAACAATTTATAGGCTCTCCAGAAGAGCAAATTAATAAAGTTCTAAAATACTTAAAAATAACTGATGAGGATAGAGTTAAAATCTTACCTCAATATCAATATAAATTTTACAATTTAACGAAAAAGTTTAATTTTTTTAATAATGATAATAGAATTAGAATAGCTTTAAGCAACAAAAAAATCCAATCTGATTTTTCAAAGCTTTTAATACAAACCTATAAGGAAAAGTATAACGAGTGATAAATTAACCTCTCAAAAATATTTTATTTTTGCTAAGAATTAATCTAAATACAAACATTATTTTTTGATTAAATTCTTAAGTTGGTAACGCAAAGTTGCAGGAACAAGTTTACGAAATAACTTTTTAGACCTTTCAACTAAAAATTTGTATCGATCGCGTTTTTGTTGGTTGACAAATAAAATTGCTCCATCTAAGTTTTTTGGGGTGTAATCAAAAGCTTTCATGAATTTATAAAGTTGTTCTTGGCTATCTCGACCGACCGTATATTGATGGTTTAAGTTAATTAAAAACAGAGTTTTCCCTTCTTTTAAAATATTGACGCTACCTTGGAGAATTTTTAACTCATCACCGCCAACATCTATTTTAATTAAAGTAGGTTTAATGGGTTTAAATAATGTATCAAGGGTAAAAATATCTACAGGAATCTGTTCCCAAGATAATTCTTTAAATTCATCTTTTATATGCGAAAGATTAGATATAAAGAGGATTTTATTATTAGGTAATTGAGAGCGAATAAAACTTTCTTGACCGTCGCGATCGCTCATTGCTATGTTTAAAGCATAAATTTTATTATCAACTTTTTTCTCCCATTTAAGGCTATTTTGTTTTAATTGCTCGAATTTCATTAAATCGGGTTCGATCGCATAAATACTGATGCGCTCGATTTTTTGAAGAATCTGAAAAATTAATTCTCCTTGATTCGCACCAACATATACAAAAGTACTTTCCGAATGTAAAAGGGTTGAAATTATTTTTGAAAACTGGTTGTCTTGTTCGAGGTTTTCTTGAAGATGAGCAACTTTCATAATATTCAATAATCTTTAAACTTAATTGCGATCGCGAGCCGAAGTTAATCTTTATTTAAAAAATTTCTTACAAGTTTTTTCAAGAAGATTAGTTGCATCTATGTGCATTTCTGGTGAAGGGTAATACCGATTAAAAAGTTTACTATTGCCATATAGCTGTCGTAAGTCTTCTCGTTTGGGATCGATAATTGCAGGTTTATTGGTAAATCTACTAATTAATAATTGTGGCATTCCTCTACTGGATATACATTCGACATAGCGATCGCTATATTTTTTAATTTCGCCAATCATCTTTGAATTAACTAAATGGGGAAATCGACCTAATAAGGTTGTGAAATTAGTATATTTTTCCTGATAAAAAGGTTCTCTGACTGAAAACCAGAACAAGATTTTAGGAACTTTAATGTTCTGAAGAAGTTGTTGAAAATGATTGACCCAATTTTGTCTAGTTTCGGCAATAATGGTTTCAACATAATTGCGATCGTATTGTTCCAATAATTCTTTATACGCTAAATCGGCTCCTAGCTTAACTCCATCCGATAATCTAGTTAAATATTCTCGACCTCCACTATCAAAGAGAGAATTACTTTCGCTTCTTCCTGACATGACTTGAACGATAGCAAATTTAGCATTATTAATATACTCTATCAAAGACGGATTTTGAAGAAAAAACCAAGGCCCTGCTCCTGCAACCCCTAAATTTAGTACTGGAAAATTTAGTTTTTCTTGCAATAAAATTGGATAGGGGTTTTCGCAGAAACAGCCAAAAGTTTGAGCGGCTCCCAAACAAACAAAATATTCTCCTTTGTCTAAAGTTTTTGGTTGAGGGCCTCTAAAATCCTTTCCGCCAGTATTCGGTAAAATATATCCCTGATAATCTACTACTTCCCAATCTCTATCTTGATATTGCATGAGGTAAATGTACGTTTAAAAAATATACTCGAACTAAGGTTTTATCAATTTAACAGTAATTAAGCCACTTTTTCTAGATTAGCTTGTCACATTTTTAATGAAAATAGCTTCCTTCTCATCAAAAGCGAACGCTCCCCCCAAAAAATACTTGCATCATTAAGCAAGTCAACGAGCAGAATGTCAAGAGCGTACATTCAGAATGGCTACCAAACTTGTCTTAATTTATAGTTCTCTATTGACTGATGCTCATAGCAAGTATTACTAAGCTGTTCAGCATTTAAATGACGTATAATTTACACTTAAATAAAAAGCTCGTAAATTAAGATGCCAGCTAAAAATTATCTCAAAATAGGGCAGAAACAAAAGCTGCAAAAAGCTTTAAAAGAAGAAGAAAATCCAGAGATCAGAGAAAGAATATTAATATTATTATTGTTAAATGACGGGAAAACTCAAGCTGAGATATCAAGTTTTTTGGGATGTGGCACGAAAAAAGTATCCTATTGGTGCGTTCACGGAGACCCAGAAAATCTGGAAACCCTAAAAGATAAAAGAATGGAAGGCAATCATAGAAAAGCTACAGAAGAATACATTAAGTTTTTATTAGAAATTATTGAAAAAAAACCCGAAGAATTAGGATATGAATTTGGGAGATGGACGGCGAAGAGATTAGCAACTTATCTAGAAAAAGAAACTGGGATTTCTTTGAGTAGTTCACAAATCAGAAGGATATTAGAGAGAAAAAAGTACGTATACCTCTGGAGCAAGTATAGCCTAGAGGAGAAATGGGATCGGCAAAAAAGAAAAGCATTTAAAGAGAAACTAAAGGAATATTTAAAAATCACTCAAGAAAGCCCAGAGCGTTTACAAGTATGGTTTTGGGATGAGTCTGGATTTAGTTTAAGAGTGATTAGAAGAAAAAACTGGTGTCTCAAGGGAACTCGAAAAAAGCTCAGAGGAGATAGAAGAAAAGGAAGGGTAAATGTGATGGGTTGCTTAAGATATTCAGACAAAAAAAGATGGGTGGAATTTATCGAAAAAGGAGATGGAGAGAATTTTTATCAAGTCATGAAGTGCTTTTACCAAGAAGTTATTAAAGAATGGGTAGAAGCCGGAAACCATGTTAAAGATTTTCGAGAAAAGGGAGCTAAAATAGTAATCATTTTAGATAACGCTAGCTTTCACAAACAAGAAGAGATTTTAAAGAAGATAGAAGAAGAGATGCCGAACATACACTTAGAGTTCTTGCCTGAATATAGTCCTGACTATAACTTGATTGAATTAGTCTGGCATTCAAGCAAAGAATATATCGCTAATCGTCTTTTTACTTCAATTGAAGAATTAGAATATTTATTGCATCGACTTTTAAACGAGGGAGAACTAATTATCAAATGGGAACGTAAATTAAAAAATAAAGGCAATTCTGTTAAGGTCGTTTAAATGCGCAACAGCTTAGGAGCTAATCATGGAAGCTTTTCTATTATTGCTTCAGAACTTGTTGGAGAGAATGGTACGATCGCGGCTGTCGAACCTCAAGCTCAACTGGCTCCCTTAGTTGAGAAATCGTTAGCTGCAAACGCTAAATGCGATTACAAAGTTTATGAAATGGCTTGTGGCGATCGCGACGGAGTGATTGATTTTTATATTCCCGAATGGAGTTCTGGTTCGGCTGGTGTTTTTCCCAGTTTTTCTGCTAAGTTTAAACATCAAACCATTTCAGTTCCTTTAAAAAAATTTGATGAGGCAGTAAATTGGCAAAATTTCAAGGGACGAACATTCATTAAACTAGATGTAGAAGGAAGCGAACTAGCTTTTTTGCGAGGTGCTAGTAAAGCGATTCGCGAACTACAGCCAAATATTCTTATGGAAATCAATCCCTGGAGTATGAATGCTGCTAATACGACTATCGACCAAATCGTTCGGGAATTTGAAGGATTAGGCTATACAGAGTTTATAGAAATAGACAATATTGACCAGAAGAAAAAACTCGCCCAAATGGAGGGCGAGCGACCGCATAATATCATTCTTCTCTCGCCAAAACAAATCGCCGTAGAAGTTTAAATCTCAAGAAATAGCCGCAGCTTTTGCCATCGATCCCAATAACAAACCGTATTCAATGCCTTCTACAACTGCCTGATAAGATGCGTCTAAGATATTAGTCGAAACGCCTACGGTCGTCCAACGTTCTTTACCATTACTCGACTCAACCAAGACGCGAGTTTTGGCTGAAGTTCCCGCACCGCCATCGAGAATGCGGACTTTGTAATCTGTCAGGTGAAAATCGGCAATTTCTGCATAAAAGTTTGCCAAAACTTTGCGTAATGCTTTATCTAGCGCCGAAACAGGCCCGTTTCCTTCCGCTACCTCCAGCAAATCTTCTCCTTTTACTGCCACTTTAATCGTTGCTAGCGCGTTTCGGTAAGGCATCATATCCGTCCACTGCAACATATCGTAGTGTACTTGAAATCCTTTGACTTGAAACATTTCTGGGCGCTGTCCCAACACTTCGCGCATCAACAACTCAAAACTCGCTTCGGCGGCTTCAAATTGATAGCCTTCACTTTCTAGGGTTTTGAGGCGTTCTAAAATTTGCTTGCAGGCGGGATCTTGTTTGTTGAGATCGATACCGAAACTCAATGCTTTGGATAAAACGTTACTCAATCCCGATTGCTCGGAAATCAGGATTCTACGCTCGTTTCCGACTAATTCTGGCTCTAGATGTTCGTAAGCGATCGGATTTCTTTGGACGGCTGAAACGTGCAAACCACCTTTGTGAGCAAACGCCGAACGTCCGACAAAGGGAGCGCGAT
>JALOOL010000149.1 GCA_025454425.1 Hydrococcus sp. Prado102
ACGGACGTAGCTTCCTAGAGGCGCTGCTATATCTAAACCTTGATGAAATTGAGTACTTCCATCGACTGGAGAGGAACGATAGCCAAAAGGAGATGTATAAGCTTGGAAATTTTCTACAGGAAAAGAAGCATATTGCCAGGGATTGCTTCTGGTTGCTGCATTGACATATTGAGCTTGCAACGGTCGTTGTTTGAGTCCTCCTATAACAAGACAAGTTGTTATGACTAAAAGCGCTAGTAGGAGGAAACGAACGAATCGGGAACGAAAACGAGAGGTTTTGCGTTTGAGAGAGTTAATTAGTTTTATCATGTAGCTTCTCACACCCACACTTAGATTGAGAGATATATTAATAAATTGTTAAAAGGCGAGAATTGTTCGCTATCATATCAGCTTAAGCAAAGATTTTGTTAAAATCCAAAACGATGAGTGGCGATCGCCCTAAATATTTTAGATTCCCTCGATTATGTTATACGATATCTTTCCTTTTGCCATCACATTAGATACCATCGCGATCGCAGGGGCTTGTCTTTGGTCGCTAGCTTTGTATTTAGGCTTTTCGTCTGCTAGGGAATGGATTATCGAAGGTTTAGATCGCTGGTTTAATTTTGCCGAGCGATCGCTTTATACTTCAAAAGAAGAATTTGAAAGAACCCGCAAAGCACGAGAATCTCAAAATGCTTTCTATGCCTCTGTTTGCAGCATTATTCCCTTCCTCGCTATTGGAGGACTCTGTAACTGGGGAATTGAAATCGGTTTGGGTCGCAGTTGGGCGGTTAGTATGGGAATTTTAGCTTGCATCGCTTGTGCAGTTTACGAACTCGGACGAAGAGACGAAAACTAAGTAAAAGTCGAAAGTCGCTCATTCGAAAGTCGAAAGTAAAGATGAAACTGATTAACTGGTCACTGATAAAGTGTCGTCGCTGGATAGCATTTGTCCTAGTTATACTTGCTACCGTCTCGTTATCTGCTTGCAATCCTGAAAATTTTAAAAGTCAAGCAGCGCAAGTTCCTCAAATTGTCTTTTCAATCCTCAGCGACCCAAAAACCTTTAATGCCGTTCTTTCAGCCGAGTCTCCCAATGTTTTTGGACTGATTTATGATGGTTTAATTACTGAAAACCCCATTACCGGACAAAAAGAAGGGGCTTTAGCCGAATCGTGGGAAGTTTCTGAGGATAAACTCAAGTTTGTTTTTACCTTAAGGAAAGGATTAAAATGGTCTGACGGACAGCCTTTAACCGCAGATGATGTCGTTTTTACTTATAACGATCTCGTTCTTAACAAAGATATTCCTAATAACTCTAGAGATGGTCTGAGAATTGGCTTGAGTCAGGCTTTTCCTAAAATTCAAAAGCTAGACGATCGCAAAATTGAATTTATACTTCCAGAACCTTATGCACCTTTTCTCGATACGGCTGGGTTGCCCATTTTACCAGCCCACATCTTGCGAAAAACAATAGAGACAAAAGGTTCAGATGGAAAATTACAATTTCTCTCCACATGGGGAGTCGATACGCCACCCGACAAAATTATCGTTAATGGGACTTATAAATTAAGAAATTATTCTACCAGTCAACGAGTTATTTTCGAGCGAAATCCTAATTATTGGAAAAAAGACGAGCAAGGCGATCGATTACCTTATATCGAGCGAGTTATTTGGGCAATTGTAGAATCTCAAGATACATCTTTACTGCAATTTCGTTCGGGAAATTTAGATTCTCTTGCTGTTAGTCCCGAATTCTTTTCTTTGCTCAAGCGAGAAGAGGAACGTGGAAATTTTACCATTTATAATGGCGGACCAGCTTATGGCTCGCAATATGTATTTTTTAATTTAAATAAAGGAAAAAGAAATGGCACTCCTTTAGTCAATCCTGTGAAATCTCGCTGGTTTAATAATGTTAAATTTAGACAAGCTATTGCTAGCGCCATAGATCGCCAGCGTATGATTAACAATATATATCGAGGATTGGGAGCTACACAAAACTCCTTGATTTCTATTCAATCTCCTTTTTAAAGAACAACTTTTTGATTCAGATGGAAATCGCGTTCGCTTTACATTGATTACCAATGCAGGTAACAAAAGTCGAGAAGCAATGGGATCGCAAATCAAAAATGATTTATCTAAAATTGGCATTCAAGTCGATTTTACTCCGATTGATTTTGGGGTATTAGTAGATAAACTGACCAATACTTTAGATTGGGATTTTTGTCTTCTTGGTTTTACAGGCGATAACGAACCCCATGCACCTAATATTTGGTTTCCCGATGGAAACCTGCATTCTTTCAATCAAAAACCCCAACCAGGACAGAAACCCATCGAAGGGTGGGTAGTAACTGATTGGGAAGAAAGAATTGCTCAATTAGCGATCGCGGGAGCAAGAGAATTAGATTTAGAGAAGCGCAAAGCCATTTATACTGAAATTCAAAAGTTAGAACTAGAATATCTACCTTTCATTCATTTAGTCGAACCGCTTTCTTTGGGTGCAGTTCGCGATCGTTTTGAAGGAATTGAATTCTCCGCTTTAGGAGGCGCATTCTGGAATATCGATCGGTTAAAAATATCTGAATAATAGGCGATTGGGGAATGGGGATTTTTTAGGGGAAAGGGTAAACGCTTCGCTGGGGAAAAGGGAAAAGGGAGAATATTAATTTTTGAACTTTGAACTTTGAATTTTTTTTGAACTTTGAACTTTGAACTTCGATCGCTGATTTATTTCCATCGCGTAACCGTTACGCGAGTTCCCTGTCCGACTGTGGAGACAATTTCAAATTCACTCATCAATCGTTTTGCTCCACCCAATCCTAAACCCAAACCACTACCTGTAGAATAATTATCTTTCATTGCCAAATCGATGTCAGGAATTCCCGGCCCTTGGTCTTCAAAAGTTAAGCGCAACCCGCTACGGGTTCCTTGCTGAAGTATTTCTAACCTAAGCGCTCCTCCTCCAGCATAATTTAACGTATTGCGGGCGAGTTCGCTGGCTGCTGTTACAATTTTAGTCTGGTCTACTAGGGAAAACCCCAACTGTTGCGCCCAAGTTCGCACCTTCTGACGAACGAGGACTATATCTGAATTGGTTTGCAGTTCGACGGTTTCATCCGTTAACACGATCGCTCCTCTCCTGGGAAGATAACCCCAATGAGGTTCGTAATATTTCCATGCCCTTTTCAACATTTAAAGCCGTGCGAATACCACTCAAGGAAAGTCCCAATTCTACTAAAGTAATTGCAACGGCTGGCTGCATTCCAACAACGACCGTTTCTGCATCCAACAAATGCGACATCATAGCAATGTTACCCAAGATGCGTCCGATAAACGAATCGACAATTTCGAGGGCGGAAATATCGATTAAAACTCCTCTAGCTCCTGTTTTAACAATATAGTTAGTCAGGTCATCTTGTAACGTCAGCGCCAAGCGATCGTGCATATCTACCTGTATCGTTACCAGGAGAAATTCACCCATTTGCAATACGGGAATACGTTCCATATTTAGTAGTTCAGAAGTTCAGGAGTTCAAAGTTCAAAGTTTAGGATTCAATATACTTCAAAAGTCTTCCTTGTCTTCCTTGTCTTCCTTGTCTTCCTTGTCTCCCTTGTCCCTTTCCCCTTTCCCCTTTTCCCCAGCGAAGCGTTTACCCTTTCCCCTAAAAAATCCTCAGTCACCAACAACTAACTACTAATTTTGTTAATCGTTAATCCCTGACGTTGCAAGGCTAATTTAAAAGCATCGGCTAGCGTTGCTTTTGTGACTACATCGGTTAAATCTACGCCCAAGTGAACGATAGTTTGGGCAATTTGGGGACGAATTCCACTAATAATACAATCAGTTCCCATCAAACGGGCAGCCGCTACCGTTTTGAGTAGATGTTGTGCTACTAACGTATCTACGGTTGGTACTCCTGTAATATCTATAATGACTACTTGAGAACCCGTTTCGACAATTTGCTGTAATAGCGCTTCCATCATCACTTGAGTGCGATTGCTGTCGAGGGTTCCAATGGTAGGTAGCGAGAGAATCCCCTCCCACAACTTAATCACAGGGGTTGAGAGTTCTAATAACTCCTGTTGCTGACGCACGATGACTTCTTCGCGAATTCTTTGAAACACCTCCATCGTCCAAAGTCCTAAGCTATCTAACAAATTGCTTGCCTGCCAAATCTCTTGTGTTAAAGAATCGGCATCATTTGGCAACTCCTGACGCAAGCGATCGAATAGCGGTTTTTTGAAAGAGAAGACAAAAGTAGCAATCTCAGAAGGAGAAAAACCTTGCTCGATGCGAGAACGGGTAATATTCGCCAGCATCTGACGCATACTACCCCATTCTGGAGCCTGAATATCGCTAAAATTTTCGTGTTGTATGGCGTTGCGCAGCAAGTGAAGGAATTCTTGGCATTGTTGGCGCATCTCAGCAATTCGCATGAGATCGTCTCGTCGAATGTCCGACTTATCTATTACTTGTAGCCATTCATTCAACAGATCTGTCTCGTATTTTTCTAAAATTTCTAAAAGCTGGTTTCTGCTTTTGAGTGCCATCTACTCAATTTCCTCCTGCGGCTGCGATCGCATCTTAGTTTTTAGTTTCACTTTAGATATCTATCTATAGACAGATAAAAAGAGTCATTATAACGTGTTATGGTTTACGACTGTTGTAAAAAAGAATATAAAACAACCTCAACGTTTTTGCTAGGCAATGAAATGGCGATCGAAACAAACTTAACGCTGCCGATTGTCGAAGCAACTCAGGTAGGAGAAGCTCGACGGTTAGCGGTTGCTTTGTCTGGCAAGTTAGGGTTTACAGAAGCAGAGTGCGGCAAAGTAGCTACGATCGTAACAGAGATCGCTAAGAATTTTCTCAAACACGCCAAAGCCGGAGAACTGCATATAAGAGTCCTCGAATACGAAAATAGAAATGGGATCGAGATCGTTGGACTCGATCGCGGACAAGGCATGACAAATGTCAGACGGTGTTTGGAAGATGGCTTTTCGACGGCAGGAACGCCAGGAACGGGTTTAGGCGCGATCGCGCGTCTGTCGGATTTTTTTGACATTCATTCCGTCGAGAAGGTAGGAACGGCGCTAGTATCTCAGATTTGGTCGAGACAAGACAACTCTACAAAAATCCCCACTCAACCTTTAGAAATCGGAGTCATACAACTCCCCAAACCAGGAGAAAACATTTGTGGAGATAGTTGGGCACTAGAAAGCCAGCCCAATCGACATCTTATTTTAGTAGCAGATGGATTGGGTTCGGGTGTCTTGGCAGCAGAAGCCTCGCAAGCCGCAGTACGAGTTTTGCAAGAACATGCTAGGTTAAGTCCAAAAGCTATCTTAGAGCTTGCACATGAAGCATTAAGGAAAACGCGAGGAGCCGCCGTTGCGATCGCCGAGGTCGATATCGTCCAAGAAACGCTTCGCTTCGCCGGAATCGGAAACATTTCAGGAACTATCGTTACTAATAACCAAAGGCGCAGCTTGGTATCCTATAACGGGACAATCGGGCATCAAGTCCGCAAAATCGAGGAATTCGTCTATCCTTGGCAATCGCGATCGCTTTTAATTATGCACAGCGACGGATTGGGCACTCAATGGGCGATAGATCGATATCCTGGTTTAATCAATCGTCACCCTTCTTTAATTGCAGGCGTTTTATCCAGAGACTATAAACGAGCTAAAGATGATGTTACGGTACTAGTTGTGAGAAGTCTTTATCAGTGACCAGTGACTTGGATGAAAGGATTTTGGATTAATTACTTTCGACTTCCGACTTTCGACTTTCGACTTTCGACTTTCGACTTTTATTAATGATCTATCCGTTGCTAACCGTAGAAATCCGTTTCGAGCAAGATATCGTTCTAGCACGCCAGAGAGCGCGTCAGATAGCAATCTTGTTGGGATTTGATGCCCAAGAACATACGCGTATTGCTACGGCAGTTTCGGAAGTCGTTCGCAATAGCTTAAATTATGGCAAGGGAGGCAAAGTTGAATTTTTAGTTGAAGAACAATCTCTGCTAGTATTTATCGCTCGGATTTCTTTTAAAGGAGCGAAAATCGAAGACGTGCAGGCAAGTTTAGAGGAAAGCGACTCCGACGAGATAGGATTTGGTTTGCTTGGCGCAAGACGGTTGATGGATCGGGTTTGGGTTAAAGCTTTGCCTAATGGTAGAACGGCAGTTTCTTTGAGTAAGTTATTTCCCGATCGCATTCAGGCTATCAATAAGCAACAGTTTGCCCAAATCGTTGAAAATTTAGCGCGTCAGACTCCCCAAAATCCCTACGCCGAAATTCAACAGCAGAATCAAGAATTACTACAAACTTTAGCCGAACTGCGCCAGCGTCAGGAAGAACTCGCTCAACTCAATCAAGAATTAGAAGATACTAACCGAGGAGTTGTAGCGCTTTATGCCGAGTTGAGCGACAAAGCAGAAGAACTCAAACGCGCTAGCGAACTCAAAAGTCGCTTTCTCTCTTATATGAGTCACGAGTTTCGCACGCCGCTTAATGCAATTATTAGTCTTTCTAATATGTTACTCGCTCGTATTGATGGAGATTTAACATCAGAACAAGAGAAGCAGGTAAACTTTATTCATAAATCGGCTCAGTCGCTGACTGATTTGGTCAACGATTTACTCGATATCGCTAAAGTCGAAGCAGGTAAACTTGATGTTTGCATTAGTGCTGTTGATGTGGCAGATTTGTTTGGGGCACTGCGGGTAATTATGCGTCCGTTACTCGCTCAAAAAAACGCCGTCGAGTTAATTTTTGAAGATTTTAGCCATGACGTTGCAAGGCTTCAAACCGATGAAGGAAAGCTTTCTCAGATTTTACGCAATTTAATTTCTAATGCGATTAAATATACAGAATCCGGTGAGGTTCGAGCGAGCGTTCAAAAAGGAGTTGACCAAACTATTGTGTTTTCGGTAGTCGATACTGGTGTGGGGATCGCTCAAGAAAACCAAAGTCGCATTTTTGAAGAATTCGTTCGACTCAACGAGTTTACGTCTAAACCAATTCAAGGAACGGGTTTGGGTTTGCCTTTATGTAAAAAGTTGGTAGAGTTACTAGGCGGGAGAATTGAGCTACAGAGCGAGTTAGGCGTTGGTTCGACTTTTTCGGTTATCTTACCGAAGATAGATGCGCAAGAGATAAATGTCGATTCCGCTAAAACCAATGAAGCTTCAAAACCGTTATCCCCATTACGATCGCCCATTAAAATTTTAATTATTGACGATAACGAAGTGGATCGCTACACGATTAAAAATTGGCTAACAGAACTTTCTTGCACTGCGATCGAAGCTTCTAATGGTTACGTGGGGTTAGAACTAGCCAAAACCGAACAACCGCAGGCTATTTTTTTGGATCTCATTATGCCGGGTTTGACGGGATTTGAAGTTTTAGACCGATTAAAGTTACATACCAATACAAGAGATATTCCAGTTATCATAATCTCATCAATGACTTTAGAAGCATCAGAATACGAACGGTTAGCCGTCTCAGCCGTTGCTATATTTAAGAAAGAAAATGCGTCCGCAAAAGAGGCGATCGCGAAACTCAAACAAGCTTTAGTCAAGGCGGGAGTGCTATTTTAACGATGAAAATTATTAATAATGAATTCCCCAATCAACTCGCTTTGTAGGCAATTAAATGAAGTGAAGATGCACGGCGACCGTAACCGACTCCCGATTTATCGGAAGCTTTATCCCTAACCTCACCACCAAGATCCCCGTATCTTATATATTCAGTAAAGTTAATCGATGGAGGCGGTAAGGAATTTCTTAATTTATCGAGGTTTTCTTTACCGAAAGCAAAGATGATTACTATGCTCTCTCAAAGATCGGATTTTCAAAATAGCACTAGCAGAAGCGATCGCATTATTCTAGTCGTAGATGATGACGATGCTAACCGCTATGTTGTTTCGCATCTTTTAAGTCAAGCAGGCTATGGAGTCAGGGAAGCCGCTACGGGAACAGACGCTCTGGAATTGGCAACCGAGCAACCCGATTTGATTATTTTAGACATTAAGCTGCCCGATATTAATGGGTTTGAAGTTTGTCGGCAACTAAAAGCAGACCCACTAACCCGCTTAATTCCCGTTTTGCACCTTTCTGCTCAACAAACAACTTCTTTTGACAAAATTCAAGGGTTAGACAATGGAGCGGATGGGTATTTGGTGCATCCCGTCAACCCCCTTGAGTTAATTGCCAATGTCAAAGCTTTGCTGAGAATTCGTCAAGTAGAGCGGCAATTGCAACAAAGCGAACAAAAATTTCGCGCGATTTTCGACCAAACCTTTCAATTTATTGGCTTGCTAGAAGTCGATGGAACTGTTATTGAATGCAATCAAAGTTCTCTAGATTTTGCCGGAGTCGATCTAGAAGATGTTGTAGGGCGACCGTTTTGGGAAACATATTGGTGGAAAGTCGAAAGTCGGAAGTCGAAAGTCGAAAGTATTGATGAAGTCGGAAGTAAGGGCGAACGACCAAAATCCCGTATAGATTTAGGGGTGCAAGGCTTGCGACCTCCTTCGGAGGACGAGGAAACAAGGGAAAATCAATCCAAAATCCAAAATCTAAAATCCAAAATCCCAAGTCCCAAGCAAGAGCAATTGCGAGAAGCAATTCAAAGGGCGGCGCAAGGTGAATTCGTTCGTTATGAAGTAGAGGTTCGGGGAATAGGAGATGAGATAGCGACGATTGATTTCTCGCTCAAACCCGTGCGAGACGAACAGGGGAATGTTGTTTTGCTGATTCCTGAAGGACGAGATATCAGCGAACAGCAAGCCGCGCTTCGCGAACGCCAACAACTAGAAGCTCAATTGCAACAACGCGAACGAGAAATGTGTACCATGGTACACAATTTACCCGATCTTATCTTCCGGCTCGATCGCGATCTGCGCCATATTTATGTCTGTCCTCGCATCCAGCAAGTATCTGGAATCGCAGCAGAAGAATTTATCGGTAAAACCGGACGCGAGTTAGGGTTGCCAGTTGAAGCTTGCGATCGCTTTGAAGAAAAATGCCGCGAAGCTTTAGCAACTGGGCAGATGACTCAGGTTGAATATAAGATTGGCGATCGCTATTACTCGTCGCGCCTCATACCAGAGTACGGAACAGAAGGCGAAATTGAATCGCTACTGGGCATCACAGAAGATATCAGCGAACGGCAAGCCGCGCTTCGCGAACGCAAACGCTCAGAAATTGAATTGCACCAAGCTAACGAGCGATTTGTACTAGCAGCAGATGCCGTAAACGGATTGATTTACGATTGGGATTTAACTACTAATCGCGTTGAAAGAACTCGCGCTATAACCGAAATCTTCGGTTATACCTTAGAAGAAGCCGAACCAACGACGCAATGGTGGCAAGCGTTAATACATCCCGAAGACTTGCAAAACTTCTCTCCTAGCGAGGTTTGGGAGACTTTTGCTCGTGAAGGTCGCTATTGTTCTGAATACCGAGTATTACACAAAGACGGTCATTATGTTTGGGTAGAAGATCGAGGCATCGCCGTTAAAGACGATTCGGGGAGTATCGTTAGAGTAGTTGGGAGTACGACCGATATTAGCGATCGCAAACGAGCCGAAGAAGCATTGCGAGAAAGCGAGGAATGGTTCCGCGCCATTGTCAATCAAGTCGCTGTCGGAATCGCCCAAACCGATCTAACGGGGCAATTTGTATTGGTCAACCAGCAATACTGCGATCTGGTGGGCTATTCAGAGGTAGAGTTGTTACAGATGCGGATGCAGGACATTACCCATCCCGACGACCTACAACTTAACATAGAGCGATTCGAGCAACTGGTAACGGAAGGACGCGAATTCAGCCTAGAAAAACGCTACTGTCGCAAGGATGGTTCCGAGGTTTGGGTCAATAACAGCGTCTCTGGCGTGCGCGATGTTTCCGGCACAATCCAGTCTGCGGTTGCGGTCGTGGTAAATATCAGCGATCGCAAAAGGGCTGAAATAGCACTGCACGACGCACAAGAGAGCTTGACCATCGCCATCGAAGCCGCGCAAATGGGAACGTGGTCTTTGGATTTAACCAAAGATGTTTCCGAGCGTCGCAGCTTCCGTCACGACCAAATTTTCGGTTACGACACGCCGCAAATTAAATGGGGACAAGAAATTTGCAGACGACACGTGGTTGAAGAAGACCGCGAAATTTTCGACGCGGCATTTACACGCGCAATGGAAATGGGCGAACTCGATTTTGAGGTACGAATTCAATGGTCGGATGGAAGCATTCACTGGATGGCAGCAAGAGGGCGTTTCTATTTTGACGAAAACGGAAATCCCTTGTCTGGTGGGGGCGTGAACTATGATATCAGCGATCGCAAACTAGCAGAAGAAGCCCTCAAAGAGAGTGAAGAGCGATTTCGCTCCACATTTGACAGTGCTGCTGTAGGGATTGCCCATATAGGCACAAACGGACAATGGCTGTTAGTCAATCAAACACTTTGCGACTTGGTTGGATACACTCGCGAAGAACTTTTGGGAATGACATTCCAGGACATTACTTATCCCGAAGATTTAGAAACCGATTTGGCTTACTTCTATCAGATGTTGGCAAACGAGATTGAAACCTACTCAATCGAAAAACGCTACATCCGCAAAGACGGGGCTTTGGTTTGGAGCAACTTAACGGTTTCTCTGCTTCGAGAACCAAACGGCGAACCAAAATACTTTATTTCGGTCATTCAAAATATCGACGATCGCAAGCGACTTGAAGAATCCCTACAGCGATCGTCGGCAGAAATTTACGAACTTTATAATAATGCACCTTGTGGATATCATTCTCTCGACTCAGAAGGGAACTTCGTTCTGGTCAACGAAACCGCGCTCAAAATGTTGGGATATTCACAAAACGAACTAATTGGCAAGAAGTTTTCTGATTTGCTTGCGCCCGAAAGCGTACAAAAATTTGAGGAAAATTTTCCACAGTTTAAGCAGCGCGGTTGGGTTCTAGATCTAGAGTTTCAATTGATTCGCAAAAATGGCACTATCCTTACCGCAAGCGTGAGTGCAACGGCTATTAAAGACGAGCAAGGAAACTACCTTCAAAGTCGCTCCACATTTGTAGATATTAGCGAACGCAAGCAAGCAGAACAAGCATTGCGAGATAGCGAGCGACGCTATGAAACGCTGGTTAAACTGGCTCCCGTTGGTATTTATCGGTGCGATCGCACCGGAAACGTCACCTACGTCAACGCTCGCGGTTGTGAGATTACCGGACTTTCACAAGAAGAATCTTTTGGACTCGATGGAGCGAATGCGCTTCATCCCGACGACCGAGAGCGAGTGATGCAGCAATGGCTGCAAGCGGTAGAAAACCAACAGCCATTTCACTCAGAACATCGATTACTACTCGCCGACGGGAGGATTCGCTGGGCGATCGTACAAGCACTCCCTGAAACTGACGAGAACGAGCAAGTCATTGGTTATATCGCCACTCTCACCGATATCACAGATCGCAAAAGGGCCGAAATAGCCCTTCAAGATAGCGAGCGTCGCGTAGCGACGCTCGCTAGACTTTCCCCCGTTGGTCTATTCCGCTGCGATCGCCAAGCATCCTGTTTTTACGCCAACGAGCGCTGTAGCGAACTCTTGGGACTGCCTCACGAAGAAATCCTCGGCTGGGGTTGGACGGGGGCGCTACACCCAGAGGATCTCAATCGCGTCGTGCGAGAAAGTAACCAAGCGATTAGCCAGAATCTACCTTTTTACTCCGAATGTCGCTTTCTACATCCCGATGGGAAAATGGTTTGGGTCATCGCACAGGCATTGCCCGAAATCGATAGCAACGGTCGAGTTGTTGGTTATATCGGGACGATAACCGATATCAGCGAACGGCAAGCCGCGCTTCGCGAACGCAAACGAGCAGAAGAAGCTTTGCAAGCAAGCGAAGCACGCTTTCGTCAGATATTTGAATGTAATATGGTTCCGATGGGAATCTGGGCGCGCGAGGGAGGCTTAAGCGACGCAAACGATGCACTTTTGAATCTTATCGGCTACTCGCGTCAGGAATTACAAGCGGGTAACATTGATTGGATAGAATTAACTCCACCCGAATATCATGACCTCGATCGAAATGCGCTTGCCGAAACTGACGAAAGAGGAGTTTGTACGCCGTTTGAGAAAGAATACATTCACAAAGATGGTCGGCGAATTCCCATTATCATTGGTGGGGCTAGCTTTAGCGATAGTCTAGATTCCGGTGTCTTTTTTGCGATCGATCTTACCGCTCGCCAACAAGCAGAGCAAGCGTTACGAGAAAGCGAAGCTCGACTCAAGCAACTTGTAGATTTGAACTTGTTAGGCGTGATGTTTTGGGATGTCGATGGCAGCATACTCGATGCTAACGATGCTTTCCTCGATTTAATCGGGTATAGCCGAGAAGACTTACAAGCCGGACGGCTCAACTGGAGACATTTAACCCCACCCGAACAAATAGAATCGAGCGATCGCTCTCTCGATACCATGCGCGATCGCAATTCTTCTACGCTAGAAAAAGAATATATCCGTTCTAATGGCAAGCGCATTCCGGTCTTGTTGGGCGGCGTAATGTTTAAGGGATCGCGAAATCGGGGAGTCAGTTTTGTCGTCGATCTGAGCGATCGCAAAAAAATGGAAGATGCACTGCGCGAGAGCGAACAACGCTATGCTTCACTCGCCAAACTTTCTCCCGTTGGCATATTTAGGGGCGATCGCGATGGAATTAACTGTTTTTACGCCAACGAACGAGCCTGCGAAATTGCCGGACTTGGCTCGGAAGAAGTGCTGGGAACTCATTGGCTCGATGCGCTTCATCCCGACGACCGGGAGCGAGTTACACAGCTATGGCGGCGAGTAGTAGCAGAAAATTTACCGTTTTACGCGGAATATCGATTCCTACACGACGATGGAACGATTCGCTGGGTTATCGGACAAGCAATCCCCGAAACCGATTTAAACGGACAAGTTCTTGGATACATCGGGACAGTGACGGATATCAGCGATCGCAAGCAAGTTGAAATCGAACTGCGAGAGAACGAAGCACGGTTCCGCCAGATAGCCGAAACCATTGAGGATGTTTTTTGGGTTTCGATGCCTTGGAAGCAGCAAATTCTTTACCTCAGCCCTGCCTACGAGCGAATTTGGGGACGCACCTGCGAAAGTGCTTACGAGAATTACCAAACTTGGTTTGAAAGCCTGCATCCTGAAGATCGAGAGCGTACTTTTACGAGCTTTGCCAGCCAAATTGAAGAGGGTAGTTTCGATGCAGAATACCGAATTATCCGTCCCGATGGTACGATTCGATGGATTCACGATCGCGGTTATGCAATCCGAGATGAGTCGGGAAACCTTCAGCAAATAGTGGGTATTGCTGAAGACATTAGCGATCGCAAAATTGCCGAAATAGAAAGACAGAAGTTAATCTCGCTGGTAGAAAATAGCAGCGATTTCATCGGCATTGCTTCTTTGGAAGGACAAATACTCTTTATTAACGAGGCGGGATTCAAGTTAGTTGGGTTAGAGGGAATTGAATCGCTAGAACAAGTCCGACTCCCCAACTTTTTCTTCCCTGAAGACTGGGATGATGTAGCGCAACAACAGATTCCTACTGCGCTGAGGGACGGACAATGGCTCGGCGAATTTCGGTTTAAGCATTTCAAAACGGGCGAGGCAATTGCTGTTGAATGCAACGTTTTTCCCATCCGAGATCCAGACACCAACCAACCGATCGCGATCGCAACCGTCACCCGCGATATCCGCGAACGCAAACAAACCCAAAGAGCGTTACAGGAGAACGAACAACGCTTACAACTGGCGCTGAATGGGGCTAATCAAGGGACTTGGGATTGGAATATCAAAACCGAGGTTCTAAGCTGGGACAATCGCTGCAAAGAGATATTTGGTTTGCCGCCTGACTTCCCTGTGACTTACGAATGGCATCTCGACGCACTGCATCCAGACGACAGGGCGCGAGTTAGCGAGGCTGCTACGGTTGCCCTGCGCGATCGCAGCGAGTTTAACGAAGAATATCGAACTTTTCATCCAGACGGTACGATGCGGTGGGTATTAGCGAGAGGACGCGGCTACTACGACGCAAACGGCGAGGCATACCGGATGTCTGGTACGGTCTTTGATATTAGCGAACAGCAAGCTGCGCTTCGCGATCGCAAAGAGGCTGAGGAAGCACTGCGCCAAAGCGAGGAACAGCGACGACTTGCCCTAGATCTTACCCATCTCGGTAGTTTTGACTGGAACCTTAGTAACAATGAGGTTATGTGGAATGACAATCATTTTTATTTATTGGGATTAGAGCCAGGTACGGCAGAATCGAGCTATGCTACATGGCGCGATCGCGTTCATCCTGAAGATATCGATCGCACAGAACAAGCGGTAGCTCAAGCAATAACAACTCAAACAGATTACCAAGCCGAATATCGCATAGTTCGCCCCGATGGAACGATTCGCTGGTTGTTGGGTAAAGGTCGAGGACTTTACGACGAAGCTGGAAATCCCCAAAGAATGTTAGGAATCGTTCTCGATATTAGCGATCTCAAACAAGCCGAGGCTGCTTTGCAAACGAGCGAAGCAAGACTGATGAGCTTTTTTGAGGCAAATATCATCGGGATTCTTTATGGCGATATTTATGGGCGAATTAAAGAAGCAAACGACGAATTCTTGCGCATTATTGGCTATACGCGAGACGATTTAAATGCGGGTAGATTGCGCTGGGACGAAATAACACCCGAAGAATACTTCCCCCTCGATTCCGAGCGAGTTGCCGAAGCAAGAGCAAGGGGAGCTTGTACTCCTTACGAAAAAGAATACATTCGCTCCGACGGTACGCGGGTTCCGATACTGATTGGCTATAGTTTGGTAGGAGAGACGCGCGAAGAATCAGTTGCTTTCATCCTTGACTTGAGCGAGCAAAAACAAGCCGAGCAAGATCGCGAACAATTGCTAACTCTCTTAACCAAACGCAATCAAGAGCTAGATCGCTTTACCTACGTTGTCTCTCACGACTTGAAAGCACCATTAAGAGCGATCGCCAATCTCTCTCAATGGATCGAAGAAGACCTCAAAGGGCAATTACCAGAGGATAGTCAGCGTCAGATGGAACTATTGCGCAGTCGCGTCTTTCGCATGGAAGCCTTGATTAGCGGACTGCTAGCTTATTCAAAAATCGGTCGTACTGTAGTAGCAAGCGAAACGATCGATGTCAGCGAACTACTAGAAGAAATTCTCGATTCTCTAGATCCGCCAGCTACCTTTATAATTGACGTTCAAGCAACTATGCCGACCCTCACCACCAAAAAGTTACTTTTATCGCAAGTGTTTTCTAATCTCATTAGCAATGCTATCAAACACAGCGATCGCGCCGACGGACGCATCGAGATTCGGGCAATTACAAAAGGAAAATACTACGAATTTAGCGTCAGCGATAATGGAGGGGGTATCGCTCCCGAAAACCACGAAAAAGTCTTTGGCATTTTCCAAACGGTCAAAGGACGCGACCAAAAAGAAAATACTGGGATTGGTTTATCGATTGTCAAAAAGATTGTAGAATCGGAAGGCGGCGCGATTACTCTGGAATCCGAATTAGGTCAAGGCGCAACTTTCCGCTTTACCTGGCCCTTTTTTCAGTGACCAGTGATATCTAAACTTTTGCTTAAATATCGACAATGCGGGCGCGAAAAACTTGTGCGAGTTCGATGACTTCAGCGCGATTAGAAGAACTTGCACTGACTTTGATCAGCATCAATTCCCTTTCTACACAAGGAACTTGAGTAACGTCTTGTACTTTTAGAACGTTGATTAGTTTATATAGCTGCTTGGTTAGTTGTTCGATGATGCGATCGTCTCCTGGCACTACCATCGTAATTCGAGAAATACCGACTTGCTCTGCTGGCCCTACAGCCAAACTCTCGATATTAAAACCACGACGAGCAAACAAACCTGCAATTCTGGATAAAACCCCAGCTTCATCTTCAACTAAAACTGAAAGTGTGTGTTTCATTGCGATCGCGAATTTAAACTAAAAATATAAAGGACTGGTGACTCGGAGATCGGGCTATCGTTGATTGGGAGAGCCAAAAATTTATAACAGCAAAATTTTCAATCGCCATTCCCCAATCTTGCCTTGGGAATGCAACTGTTTTGTTACACTCGAATTTTTTATTTTATCACACAAGAACTTTCAACAAGAGAACAATTTGTTCCTATCTGTTTTCTGCTCGACCATAAATTGCGATCGCTTATTGCTCGATTTGCTGCTTAACCCATTGGCGAAACTCATTGCGAAATGCGATCGCGTAACCTACGATAAAGCGTCTTGCAATCGCTTGAGATGGCGAGAACGACCGCTAATTTGAGCAGAATTATTCTCAATTTTGACGAAAATTTTGCCAGAAAATACCGTTCGCAAGGCAACAGATTGGCTGTAGATAGTATAATCGTCACGCTGAGTTTTTTGCTCGAAACCTATTTGTGCGAGTGCTTTATCCAACTCCCGAATGAGGGTTTTGGGATTGGGAAAAGTTACAGAAATCGTCACGCTACGATTGAAGTAAGCACCTGTTATTCCTGAAATCAGACCGCATATCGTTCCCATTTGATAAGGAAGTGCCATATCTAAACCCATTCCCATCCCTTGCGATGCGACCAATAGAACGATTAGGGTAGTCCCTGCAAAATAATAGAGAAACGAAACAAAAAAGTTAGGCCCTTGTAGCATAAATTGCCCCTGCAATGACGATTGATAACAACAATAACCGACAAATAATCGATGGTAGCAATCCTTTAAGTGTCGCACCGATGATGGATTGCACCGATCGCCATTTTCGCTATTTTATGCGTCAAATTACCCGTCGTACTCTACTCTATACCGAGATGATCGTGACGGCAGCGATTTTACACGGCGATCGCGAAAAACTACTCGGTTTCTCTCCTGAAGAAAAACCCCTTTCCCTCCAACTCGGCGGCGATAATCCCAAAGAATTAGCAGAATGTGCCCGTATTGCCGAAGATATGGGGTACGATGAACTTAACCTCAATGTCGGTTGTCCTAGCTCTAGGGTGCAAAATGGCAACTTTGGGGCTTGTTTGATGGCGCATCCCGAAAAGGTAGCGCTGGCGATAGAAGCAATGCAAAAAGCCGTTGCTATCCCTGTTACTGTCAAGCATCGCATTGGGATTGACGATCGCGATCGCTATGAAGATATGGCTCATTTCGTCCGCATCGTCGAACAAGCTGGCTGTCGTCATTTTATCGTACACGCCCGCAAAGCATGGTTGCAAGGGTTGAGTCCCAAGGAAAACCGCACCATTCCTCCCCTGCGTTACGAGGACGTATATCGCCTCAAGCAAGAATTTCCCCATTTATTTATCGATATTAACGGCGGGATTAAAACGTTAGAACAAGTTCGCGAGCAATTAAAATATGTAGATGCCGTCATGGTCGGACGCGCTGCTTATGATAATCCTTTCTTATTTGCCAATTGCGATCGCGATTTTTATGGAGAAAATGTTACGCCTCCCACTCGTCGCGAAGTCGTAGAAGCAATGATTCCCTACATCGATTATTGGTTGGCAAAAGGTTGGAAACTCCACGCCATTACGCGTCATATGCTGGAATTATTTGCTGGAGTGCCAGGATCTAAAGCATGGAAGCGATATATTA
>JALOOL010000150.1 GCA_025454425.1 Hydrococcus sp. Prado102
GTTCGATAGTAGCACTTAGCAATCCCGTCTCTCCGGTAGTATGAGGAACGAAGTCACTCAAGACAAAAACCAAAATAGCTGCTGTCAGAAATTTAGCAACGCCGGATTTAATGGGTGTCTCCTCACTCATTAATTTATCTCCTGTAACTCTGTATATTTCGTCTTTAGGTTGATTTCTAGGATTTATGCAGAGTTACAATTCTGTTGCCCAAATAAACCAAAAAATTAGACAATAAATAAAGCGATCGCTTCAAGTATTCTTAAATGACCAATAACTCCTTGATAGTACAAAAAAGTAAATTTATCCGTGGGGTTAATCCCCAACAAAATAAGGAGTTGGGACTCGACGGAAACCACCCCTACTCCCACTCCCTCACCAAATCCAAAATCCAAAACCGCCGCGCAGAAAGGAGTTCGAGCAGCGCAAAATCCAAAATCGGATGACAACGTTGGCTCTCGGTACGCTCGAAACAACGGGCGTACCTGCTGCTATAGAAGCAGGAGACGCAATGTGTAAGGCGGCTAGAATTACTTTAGTCGGTTACGAAAATACTGACTCTGGTCGGATTACTATTATTATCAGAGGGGCAGTATCTGAAGTTACTATTGCTATGGCGGCTGGACTCGATGCGCTCGCTCGAGTTTATGGCGCAAAAGTCCTCTCATATCATATTATTGCTCGTCCCCACGAAAATCTAGAATATGTTTTTCCCATTCATCGTACTTCCGATATAGCGCAATTCCATGCAGATATTTGCTTTCCTCCGCCGTTATCGCCACAAAGGTAAGAGACAAGGAGGACAAGGAGGACAAGGGAGACAAGGGAGACAAGGGAATATGGGAATATGGGAAAAATGTTGACTGCTGAACTACTGTCAAGACGCGATATATCGCGTCTCTACTCCTGAACTACTAAACTACTGATATAGTTATTTAAGTTATATTCATCTTGAGTCAGTCATTATTTACTCGATTTTATCCTATCGCCGCGATCGCAACTACACCTAAAGCAGTTCAAACTCTACAACCGCTTTGTCAAAGTATTAATGCAACTCTGTTTGTTCCAGAATCTCTTTCTAACTCCCAAAATGCCCAAATTTATACGGGTTCGCTAAAAGAGCATATTGCTTCGATTTGGAATGAATATCGCGCTTTTGTCTTTTGTATGGCAACTGGTGCAGTCGTGCGATTGATAGCTTCGCTTCTTGACGATAAATCTCGCGATCCAGCAGTTATTGTATTAGACCAAAACGGTTATTTTGTCAATAGTTTGTGTAGCGGACATCAAGGCGGTGCTGACGAATTAACGAGATTAATCGCCCATCAACTCGGTGCAACCCCCATTTTAACGGGTGCATCGACTAGTTTAGACTTGCCTGGAATAGATGTTTTGGGATTGCCTTTTGGATGGTGTAAAGGGAGTGGAGATTGGACGGGAGTTAGTGCGGCAATTTCGCGAGGAGAAACCGTACAAGTCATTCAAGAAGTCGGTTCGATGCTATGGCAAGATAATTTACCAAAAGGACATCCTTTTTATTTTGGTTTTCCAGAGATTAACGAATCTATCTCGCCGAAAGCAAGGATTTGGATTAGCGCAACAAGGCGACAATTTGCACCCGATGCGAAACTTCCTAAAGTACAATGGCATCCCAGAGTTTTATGGGTAGGAATTGGATGCGAAAGAGGAACATCGAGGAAGTTGATTGAAGATGCGATCGCGCAAGTTTGTCAGCGCTATCATTTAGCAATAGAAGCGATCGCAGGAATTGCAACCATAGAACTCAAAGCAGATGAAGTAGGGTTATTAGACTACTGTCGCGATCGCAATTTTCCTTTAAAAACCTTTGATGCCGAGACGCTACGCCAAGTAAACGTTCCCAATCCTTCTTCTATCGTAGCGCAAGAAGTCGGAACCCCAAGCGTAGCAGAAGCCGCAGCTATCTTGGGAGGACTAGGAGAGAATTTATCAATCCAAAATCCAAAATCCGAAATCCAAAATCCGAAATCCAAAATCCAAAATCCCCTAATCGTTCCCAAACAAATTATCAAACAAGACAGCGAACCTGGGGCGGTAACAGTTGCGATCGCACTTTCCAATCTAGAATATACTGGACGCACGGGACAATTATTGCTAGTTGGGACGGGGCCAGGCAATTTAGAACAAATTACCCCTGCGGCTAAAACTGCTATGACTGGGGCAGATGCGATAATTGGATACTCCCTTTATCTCGAACTGATTGAATCGTTGCTGCGTCCGGGACAGATAATTGAATCGCTTCCCATCACTCAAGAAAGACAAAGAGCGCAACGAGCAATAGAATTAGCACAATGGGGATTAACCGTCGCTGTCGTTTCTTCCGGCGATTGTGGGATTTATGGCATGGCGGGATTAGTCATGGAAGAACTGCAAGCGAAGGGATGGGATGGTATAACTCCTAAAGTAGAAGTATTTCCAGGGATTACGGCGGCGATTTCAGCAGCAGCGAGAGTCGGTACGCCTTTGATGCACGATTTTTGTACGATTAGTTTGAGCGACTTATTAACGCCGTGGGAAGTTATTGTAAAACGTTTGGAAGCAGCAGCGATGGGGGATTTTGTTACGGCATTGTACAATCCGCGATCGCAAACTCGCACCCAGCAAATTATAACTGCACAACAAATTTTTCTCAAACATCGTAATCTTAATACACCCGTTGCGATCGTTCGTTCTGTTTATCGTCCCGACGAACAAATCGTTCTGACTACTTTAAAAGAAATGTTAGAGCATCCTATCGATATGTTAACAACCGTCCTCATCGGCAACAGTAGCACTCGTACTTATGCAGATTGGATAATTACACCCAGAGGATATTATTCTACTTATGTCAATTAAAATTGTCTAAAATCAAATAATAGACTTTACGATCGCCTTTTATTGTCTAAATATTCTGCGATCGCGTCAGCTACATTTTCTTCAGGTTGGTAGACTCGCGAATCTTGATTCTCAGCATGAAGTTTGTCTAGGTAGGCGTGTAAAGCTTCTTCATCCTCTCTGTGGTTTAATACATAGGCTCGAAGTTCAGTCGCACTCATAGTAGCAAAATCTGGTTTCACGTTCATACAAATTTCCATGCTTTATTAAGGATAAATTTTTTTGTGTCGAGCTTTTTAATGCTATGACTCATTATCTTCGAGTGTCATTAATTCTTGTGGGTGAATAATTGTAATGTTGGATATGCCTGCAAAATCACTTGGATTGAAGGTCAGAATGTGCGTCATTCCATTGGCAAGCATAATTGCAATAATACGAGCATCATGAGTGCGCTTACCCCTTACTTTTTTATTGGTGACCAAGTTTAGCCAATGTGGGAAAATCTGCGGCGATTCCTCAAGCAATGGAAAGCGATCGAGAAGTTGGTCTATTGTACTTCTGGTTTGTTCTGTAGTCCAGCCTAAGCCATTAACTTCAGTTGGTCTTGTAGCAACAACCCAAAACTCAATGATGATTTGTGCGGCAAGAAAGCATTCATCGGTTTGCGCGAGTAAACGAGAGATTGCATCTGTTGCCAGTTGATGTTGCACATCAGAAGGATTGCAAAACCGCATAACAACATTGGTGTCAAGCAGATAGCTTGTCATTCTGTGTAAATGGTGTCGCGGCTAAAAGCTTCATCAGGTAAACTCAGATTATTTTGAGGAAACTGCGAAACCCATTCACGAAACTCCTTAGATCTCTCTATTGATGTTGCCTTTTGCCAAAATGGAGTGGGAGATGCAACCTGTCTAGACTGAAACTCAAGGTCTGCTATAAAATCGGCAATTTTCTTGAGTTGCTCGTCGTTTAGCTTATCTAGTTCTTTTTTAAGATTTTCTCGCAGCATAATTAATAGTTTTGCAAAAATATATGTCGTGATGAATTGATCTTGTGAGACTTGATTCCATTGTTATTGTAAAGAAGTTTGATAACAATGTTGCGTTGGTATTACAAACACATAAATCAGTTACATCGCTTCAATCGGTCAAAATATACGAGGACGTGCAAGAAACTCTTTTCCTCATCTTTGACGACATCAACAAATTTAGGTGAAAACTGCTATAGAAATAAAAATCGACATATTTTGCTCCAGCATAAATCCAATCTGAAGAGAGAGACGTAAATATCTTTAGATTGAGATAACTATCAGGAGCAATATGAAATCGAAACTTTTTTCGCGTCGCGGTATTTTAGTTAATAGTGCTATAGCTGGAGTCGGCATTGCGGGTGCAGTAGCAGTGGAAACCATTACCTCTCGTCCCGTCTTTGCCACGATGGATAGAGATAATAATAGCGACGCTGAAATTCTGAATAATGCCCTTTTCTACGAACATCAGGCGATTTGGGCTTATGGTTTCGCTGCTGGAAAGCTTACAAATACCGATGTTGGTAAAGCTGTTCTAGCAGTGGCATTACGCAACCAAAAAGATCATATGGCACATCGCGATCTTTTAGCCGAAGCTGTTAAAAGTTTGGGAGGCAATCCCGTTGGTGCAGAATCGAGTTACGATCTCTCGTCTTATCTTAATAAAGGCGAAGGTAATATCGATTCGGATGTCAATATTGCTAAATTGGCGCTGGCACTAGAAACCGATGCCGCGATCGCCTACACTCAAGAAGCTGCTAAATTAAAAACCCCTGCCTTAATTGCGGCTGGGGCTAGTATTGGCACGACAGAATCGGCTCATGCTGCTGCTATTCGGGCGACTTTCAAAGCACTTGGGCAAGATTTAGAAATCGTCCCAGCAGCGTTTGTTAATGCAGAAAATCGCAATAGTTGGGTGTTAACGGTTTAAGGGGATTGGTTATTTGTCCTTTGTCCTGTGTCGTTGGTCACTTGTCAGTTGTTCTTTGTAACTAATAACTAATGACTAATGACCAATGACCAATGACCAATGACCAATGATTAAAAGTTCATTTCTGCTGCTTGAACTCTTTCGACTTGCTTTTTCTTAATAACGAGCAAGATTTGAGAGAGCATAATACCAGCAACGAACAGCATCAACCATTTAATCCGGTCTGGACTTTGCAGAACGACTTCTGCATCTTTTTGACCGAATCCTCCCACGTTGGGATTACTAGTCAAAGGATCGTTAACGGCTACTTCTTGTCCCTCAGAAACGATTAATTCTGGGCCTGGGGGAATTTTGTCTGTAACAGTTCCGTCGGCTGTTGTAATAGTAACTTCGTAGCCGCCGCCTTCTTGCTTGCTAATTTGAGAAATCGTACCAGCAGCAGAAGCTTTGAAGAGGTTATTATTGCTGGGTTCTCCAGTAGGATAAATTTGTCCGCGTCCGCGATTTGCTCCTAAATGAACCGAATATTTACCGAAGTGAATGTTTTTATCGGTTGCAGGATTGGGAGACAGAACGGGAAAAACAATTTCCTGATATTGATCGCCAGGAAGCGGCCCGACGATAACAACGTTCTCTTGGTCTTCCCGATAGGGCTGAAAGTAAACGTTGCCGACTTCTTCTTTCATTTCTTCGGGAATTCGTTCTGGAGGCGCAATTCTAAATCCGTCCGGCAGCATGAGGACTGCACCGACATTCAGACCGCCTCTAGACCCGTCTCCTAAAACTTGTTGAGAACTGGTATCGTAAGGAATTTTTACGACAGCTTCAAAGACGGTATCGGGTAAGACGGACTGAGGAATTTCGACTTCCGCAGGTTTGGCAGCGAGGTGACAGTTAGCACAAACGATGCGTCCGGTGGCTTCGCGAGGCGTTTCTGGTGCGGTTTGCTGCGCCCAGAACGGGTATGCAGCAGCCGATTGGGGTAAGGCTAGATCGCTAGCTAGAAGAAAGGCAATAGTTGCGATCGCAAGTAGAAATGTTTTGATCGTTATCTGCTTGCTAGTGCGCCAGATTGCCGCGATATCAGGTGTTCTCATCTCTATGTCAAATTACTCAAAAACTAAAAATTCTACCAATCGTTGTTTTTTATGAAAATTAAGCCCACCAGGGGTCTTCTTCGGTACGAAAATCGGTTTCCGTCCAAGGAGTAAACACTACTTTGTCGTCTGTTACGGTTGCATGAGCCAATGCCAGAGATAAAGGTGCGGGGCCGCGCACGACTTTACCCTCTGAGTTGTACTGAGAACCGTGACAAGGACAAATAAATTTTTCTTCTGCTGCATTCCAGGGAACGACGCAACCCAAGTGAGTACAAACGGCGTTAATGCCATAGTTGGCAAGGGTTTTATCTTCTTGAACGACGATATAAGTCGGATCGCCTTTGAGTCCTTGTGCTAAAGTGCGATCGCCTGGATTATGACTCGCCAAAAATTCGCTGACAACTACATCGTTACCGAGAGCGTCTTTTGCCGTTACTCCACCGCCAGCACCGCCAGAGGAAGGAGGAATAAAGTATTTGACGACTGGATAAAGTGCGCCCGCGGCTACACCTGTAATCGTCCCAAACGTCAACAAGTTCATAAATTGGCGACGACCCATATCTGGGACATCGGAAGCTCCTGAAAATTGTGCCATAACTACCTAATTTAATCGTTAACTTCTGTAAACCCTTCTGCTATTTCTCTCAGAATTATCATCCTTACTTAAGTAGGAAAGTAGCTTAGATAACTTTTAAGCAGAGGTAAGACACTTTTTCTTTAAAAAGGTTTACACGTTCAGTATTAAATTATTACAGAATTTGGCGACCAGCTTATCAAAGTCGAAAGTCGAAAGTCGAAAGTCGAAAGTTAGGAATCCAAGAGAAAAGTAGTTTAACCAACTGATAACTGGTAACTGGTCACTCTCTACTGGTCACTGATTCGATCGCGTTCTTGCAATTTTAAGCGAATCTCGACGTGAATTTCGCGGGTGATGGGATAGAAATATGCCAAAATTAAGCCCGCGATTAAAAATATAGCGGGTAATGGCCCGATCGCCAGACGAATCGCCCATAATGCGCTTTCGGGTTGTTCGGGAATGGGTTGTCCGGCTTGTCTTTGGATAAAACCAGACGCTTCGAGGGCAATTCCGACCAAAAACAGTCCTAACGCCAGACCGAATTTTTGCAGCAAAACCATAAAAGCATAAAAAATTCCCTCGCGACGTTTCCCCGTTCTCAGTTCGTCGAGTTCGATAACATCGGGTATCATCGACCAAGGAATGAGATAAGCGACCGAAACCCCAAAACCTGCTACGATCGCCCCAAAATACATTAACCCTTCTTGACCGGGTTGCAGTAAAAATAAGATGGCTTGAGCGACTATCCAGAAGCCCATACCAATAAAATAAACAATTTTTTTATCAAATCTTTGACTGAGTGCTTGCCAGAAAAATAACATGACTAAAGCAGTTCCTTGAACCGCTAGTGCTACTAATCCCGATTGTCCTTCTGGTAACTTCATCCAACTGACAACAAAATAAACCAGAATCGAAGCCGTCAATTGAACGGCTAACCAAGAACAAAGATAAATGCCAATAACAAACAAAAAAGGTCGATTGCTAAAAGCAATTTGTAGTTGTTCTTTAAACGGTACAGAAGGGGCTTGTTGATTTTCAGTTCGTTCTCTGACAGCATTGTCATCAATCAGATGGGGTTCGGGAGTAGCATAAAGTAACGTGACTCCAAAAGCAGCAATTAGCAAGCTCATCAGCCAAGCTAAAATGCTAGTTATGTCTACACCCCCCATACCGATCGCGCGAACGATTCCATATACAATGCTTGAGAATGCGATCGCAATTAAAAGAAATCCCAGACGCTTTTTCTGCTGTTCGTTCAGGATTGAATCGGTTCCTCTTTCTTGAATGCGCAGCGCACACCAAAAGATTGCAATAACAGAAATAACACTACAGACAAATCCCAAAACGAGATATCTTTGACCTGGATCGTCGGGATAAGCATTAGAAATTAGGATATACAAAATTAAAGATAAAATGCTGCCTCCAATCGAAAAGGCAAAGCGAATGCTGTTAAGGCTAGTTCTTTCGTTATAATCTTGAGTCAGTTCGGGAGTGAGGGCAGTATATGGCAAATTGACCATCGTATAGGCAATATTGAAGAGAACGCCTATAAGCACATAATAGATAAATAAACCCCATTTATTTATCTCGCTATTATCGCTAAAATGCGGAATAATCCACTGTAAATAGTAGATAATGCCAAAAGGAATTGCCCCAAAAAGCATCCACGGAAGACGACGACCCCAACGAGAACGAGTGCGATCGCTCATTACCCCTACAATCGGATCGTTAATGGCATCGGAGATTTTGCCAACCGTTAGAATGCTACCCGCTAAACCAGGTGGCAAACCTGCCACATCAGTAAAGAAAAACAATAGATAAAATACCAAAATATTAGCCGTAATAGCCGCTCCAAGATCGCCTGCCCCGTAAGCTAATTTGGTGGTAAATTTAAGTTTTTCCGATTGAGGCGCGATCGCCCTATATTCCTCTGATGGGGAAACATCGCTCATAGAATTTATGAATTGCGAATACTAAATTAGAGAATACTTCAAAGATATGTCAGATTTATATATCTCTTGGGAAAAATATCATCAAAATATTGAAACGTTAGCTGTCAAAGTTTATCAATCGGGTTGGGATTTCGATCGAATTGTATGTTTGGCAAAAGGAGGATTGCGCATTGGAGATATCCTCTGTCGATTGTACAAACGACCGCTGGCTATCCTTTCGGCGACTTCTTACGGAGGAGAGGAAAATCGTATTCGAGGAGAAATTACTTTTTCTAAACACCTATCAATGACAACCCCAAGCTTAGGAAATCGAGTTTTGTTAGTAGACGATCTCGTCGATTCTGGTATTAGCTTATTAAAAGCGATTGACTGGTTAAAAGAACGTTATGGAGATGAGATCGCAGAAATTCGCACTGCTGTTATATGGTATAAAGCAAGTTCTGCGATCGCGCCCGATTATTACGTCGATTATTTACCCGATAATCCCTGGATTCATCAACCTTTTGAAGAATACGAACAAATAACCCCCGCAGATCTAGCTTCGCGTTACGGGAAATAGGGAGACGAGGAAAATCGAAAGTCGAAAGTCGAAAGTATTAAGACAAAGAGGACGAGGAAAGTCGAAAGTATTAAGATAAAAAGGACAAGGAAAGTCGGAAGTCGGAAGTCGGAAGTCGGAAGTATGAAATAAGGAAGAATTTTGATTACTAAAATACTTTCTCTCCTGAACTACCGAACTCCTGAACTTCTAAATCCTAATGACTATCTTGTGCGTCTATTTCCTCTAAAAGGGTTTGTGCTTGTTCGCAAAGCAATTGATGACACAGACCATTACTGGCTAATAAACCGCCCCATTGCCTAACATCGCCGTTGTTGTAGGTTAGAGGATTGCCGTCAAAATGGGTAAACTTTCCGCCTGCTTCGGTCAAAATGAGTTCTGGCGCTGCAAAATCCCAATCTTTAGCCGCAGATTTTCCAGAAAGCGAAATATAAATATCCGATTGCTTTTCTAGGATAGTAGAAATCTTACAGCCAACACTGCCTACGTAGTTTTTTCCTTTAATGGGAAGGCGATCGATTAGCTTTTGGAAACGTTCGTCTCGGTGGGTGCGACTGACTACCAATGATAAATCTTCGACGCGATCGCGTTCTGATACTTGTATCTGGTTTACTTCTCCTTGAAGCGTTTCAACAAACGTTCCTTTCCCTTTGGTGGCAAAATAGATTTTCTCGGTTTCGGGTACGGCTACCACTGCTACGACGGGACGACCTTGGTAAGCTAGTGCAATGTGAATGGCATATTCCCCCGTTTTGTCGATAAAATCTCTCGTACCATCGAGAGGATCGATAATCCACACCCAAGGAAAAGGAATTGGTTCGTTTCCCTCATGCGTTTCTTCGCTCAGATAACCAAACTCTTCTATAGGAAAAGACGACTGAAGCTTTTCTAAAATATAATGATTGGTGGCAAGATCGGCGGCTGTTACGGGGCCATCTTTTTTGTCCTCTTTTATATTTAGATTTTCTTTGCCATGATAGTAAGAGCGTAAAATATCAGACGCGCCCCAAGCAACAGAACGCGCGATCGCTGCAACTTCTTCTACATTTACTGTCAGATCGATCTCCAACGTTAACCCCCGCTCGTAATAGTTTTTTCTTTGATTATTCTAGGGGAAATAGGCGATTGGGGATTGGGGAACAGCGATCGGCGACCAGCGATTAGAGTTCAAAGTTCAAAATTCAAAGTTCAAAATTAAAGTCTCCTTGTCCTCCCACACTCCCAACACCTCCCACTCACCAGCATCCTAATTTTCCAAAACTATTTTTAATCAATTGGATAAGTAGAAATTCTCAGGCAAGATGCTATAGTTCCGAGCCAGACAACGATATACTAGGCATTGAAAATCATAGACCTATAGCGATCGACAGGCTAACTAAAAGATAACTAAAATTGTTTTTAGATCTCGCATTAGCGAAGTAAACCACGGGGTTGACAGGTTCCCAAGCAAAAAAACTGCATTTGATTCACAGGAAAGGCAAAGAAACTGCCCAGTCTTTCCTCCTACCGATAGTTCGGGGGTTTCCAGGCAGGAAAAAAGATGAATCCAGGAATTGACCTACAAGAAAGTTTCATTAAATCTCTAATCGATTTGGGAATCCCTGCTGGTGCTGCTAAAGCGCTTTGGATGCCCCTACCCATGTTTCTAATGATTATTGGGGCAACAGTAGGGGTTTTAGTAGTCGTATGGTTAGAAAGAAAAATTTCTGCGGCTGCCCAACAGCGTATCGGCCCAGAATATGCAGGACCATTGGGAGTTTTACAACCAGTTGCCGATGGGATCAAATTAGTTTTTAAAGAAGATATCGTTCCCGCTAAATCCGATCCTTGGCTATTTACCCTCGGCCCTGTTTTAGTAGTACTACCCGTCTTTATCTCTTACTTAATCGTACCATTCGGGCAAAATTTGGTAGTTACCGACCTGAATGTAGGCATATTTTTGTGGATTACCCTATCGAGTATCGTTCCCATCGGGTTGCTAATGTCAGGCTATGCCTCGAACAATAAATATTCTTTATTAGGAGGGTTAAGAGCAGCCGCCCAATCGATCAGTTACGAAATTCCTTTAGCGTTGTCTGTATTGGCGATCGCCATGATGTCCAATAGCCTCAGCACGATCGACATTGTAGAACAACAATCGGGCTACGGAATTCTAGGCTGGAATATTTGGCGACAGCCTGTAGGGTTTCTCATCTTTTGGATTGCTGCTTTAGCAGAATGCGAACGCTTGCCCTTCGACCTTCCCGAAGCTGAAGAAGAACTCGTGGCTGGCTACCAAACCGAATATGCTGGCATGAAGTTTGGTTTATTTTACTTAGGCTCTTACGTCAATTTAGTTCTCTCTGCACTGGTTTTTGCCGTTCTCTACCTCGGTGGCTGGGAATTTCCCATTCCGCTCGATCGCTTGGCAGGTTGGTTGGGAGTGAGCGAAACTAGCGCTTGGCTGCAAATTATTACGGCTTCGTTGGGAATTACGATGACAATTCTCAAAGCCTATTTTCTCGTCTTCATCGCCGTTTTGTTACGATGGACAGTACCTCGCGTTCGGATCGACCAACTCCTCAATTTAGGTTGGAAGTTTCTCCTACCAGTCTCTCTAGTCAATCTACTGTTAACGGCTGCTTTGAAGCTAACTTTCCCCTTTGCTTTTGGCGGTTAGACAAGGAAGTCGGAAGTTGGACGTGAAAACAATTAACCATCAACCACGAACAACTAACAAAAGACAAATGACTAATGACCAATGACAAAGGACAAACGATATGTTTAACCAAATTCTCAAACAAGTTCAGGATTACACAAAAGAAAGCATCCAAGCGGCAAAATACATCGGTCAAGGTTTTGCTGTAACCTTCGACCATATGCGTCGCCGTCCAGTGACCGTCCAATATCCTTACGAAAAACTGATTCCTTCAGAACGCTTTCGCGGCAGAATTCACTTTGAATTCGACAAGTGTATCTCCTGCGAAGTCTGCGTTAGAGTTTGCCCAATCAACCTACCTGTCGTCGATTGGGAATTTGACAAGAGCGTTAAGAAGAAAAAGCTCAAGCACTACAGCATCGATTTTGGCGTTTGTATCTTCTGCGGAAATTGCGTGGAATATTGCCCCACCAATTGCCTGTCCATGACAGAAGAATACGAACTCGCATCTTACGATCGCCACGAACTCAACTACGATAACGTAGCACTAGGACGTTTGCCCTATAAAGTCACTCAAGATCCGATGGTTACTCCCCTGCGCGAGTTGGGATATCTACCCAAAGGAGTCCTCGACCCTCATGACTTACCAGCAGGCAGTCAGCGTCCTGGCAAGCGTCCAGAGGAAATTGTCAAAGAAATCGAATCAAAACAGTAAACAACAACCAGTGTCAGGTTTTATTAATAGGGCGCACGCCATGCGCCCCTACTGGTCGCTGGTCACTGATAACTGGTCACTGAAAAAGGGGAGAATAAAAAACTGTGAATTTAGCTGAAGGCGTTCAAATCGTTTCGTTTGGCATTTTGGCTGTCATGATGCTTGGGGCAGCTTTAGGAGTAGTCCTGTTGTCCAACATCGTTTATTCGGCGTTTTTATTAGCGGGCGTTTTTATGAGTATTGCAGGGGTCTATCTCCTGCTCAACGCTGATTTTCTCGCCGCCGCACAAATTTTGATCTATGTAGGTGCTATCAACGTATTGATCCTCTTCGCGATTATGTTGGTCAACAAACGCGAAGATTTTGCTGCTATCCCCGGACGTTGGTTTCGCCAGGGAGCAACAGCGCTCGTATGTTTGGGCTTATTTATCTTATTGGCGACAATGGTTTTAGTGACTCCTTGGTCGCTTCCTGCCACTGCACCCGTCGCGATCGAGAGTACGATTGTAGAAATTGGCAAGCACTTCTTTAGCGACTTTTTATTGCCTTTTGAGTTAGCTTCAATTTTGTTATTGATGGCGATGGTTGGTGCGATTATTCTAGCTCGTCGCGACCTAATTCCAGAACCAGAACAACCAAGTGATGTTCCTTTAATGTTACCCGAACGACCCCGCGAATTAACGTCAGCCGGAAACAACACTTCAGAACTCTATTAGTTGACTTCTAGAAGCTAACTTTTAACAACAATCGAGAGAAGATTTATGCAATTGCAATTGGAATATTATTTGTTAATAGCGGCCGCGCTTTTTTGTATTGGAATCTATGGTTTAATTACTAGCCGCAATGCAGTTCGAGTTCTTATGTCTATTGAGTTGATGCTTAATGCAGTCAATGTAAACTTAATGGGATTTTCTAACTTCTTAGATCCGGTAGAGATTAAAGGTCAAATTTTTACGATCTTTGTAATTACGGTAGCAGCGGCGGAAGCCGCAGTAGGTTTGGCGATTATTCTGGCAATTTATCGCAACCGCGACACGATTGATATGGAACAGTTTAATTTGCTTAAATGGTAAAGTTCTAATCGTAATTTTTTTATCGATAAGTCAAGTTTCCTTGAGAAAACTTGGCTTTTTTGTTGGCAAATAGTTAAAGTTATATAGCAATTCTCTTATATATGGGGTACGCGATTTATAGTCTTAAGGCACTCTTTAAGATGTACTTCATAGCTGTGAGAAACGCTAGATCGAATAGAAAAAATACTGCTATAAATCTCTCCCCAACT
>JALOOL010000151.1 GCA_025454425.1 Hydrococcus sp. Prado102
CAACATAGCCAAAAGCACTTCCTAGTCCCGTCCCCGCGATCGCCGCAAAACCGACAACCATTGCTAGTAAGTGCCAGATGGATAGTATCCTCAACAAAGGAACGCCAAAATAAGGCAATGCACCTAAAAAGCTAAATAGCAAAGGTGCGTAACTCAGTCCGAATACCTTTACAAGCGTTACCAGCGAAATCTCGACCGACCAAGGAACTTGACAAATTAGCCAAGTACTGAATACGAGAAACAGAAACCCAAATACATATAAAACCGCGCTAATTACAAGACTAAAAAAGAAACGAATTGGTGTAACGCGATTGACAAAAAGAATGATACTTTGTCCGAATGCTAAAGATAGACCAGCCGCGAGAACGCACGACAGCGCTAGGATTAAACCGTTGGGAAGAATACTAATTTGCCGAAAAACTTCAGCTTCCAACCCAAAAGCTCTACCTAACAAATCCCAAAATGGTTCGGTTGTCGTCTCCATCGCGCGTCCCCAGCCTTGTCTTGCTTAAGTTTAGTGTAGACAATGGAAGGGCGCGATCGCATCTTTCTAACTGTTGAGCTATGTAGAGCGAGGGTAAAGGATGCGATCGCATTTAATTTAATCCAATAAAAACTGCCCGATCGAGTTATTATGCAGCTATGATTTTAGTATTAATTATCGCGATCGCCATACGAAGAAAAGGACGATTAATGTCAAAATAAACATGAATCCCGATGCCCAACCATAAGCCCCACCAAGACCGACTACTTTACTTAATGGTTGACTGACAAAAGGCGATAAAAATTGACCTAAGAAAAACGAAGTGGTAATTCCACTAATAACTCTTCCGCGAAACATGTCAGGAGTAACTGAAGTCAAACAAAGGTTCATATTAGGCATCAACACACCCAATCCCGAACCTGTAATTATTAATCCAACTAACACAAATCCATAATTTCCCGTCGAGCTAATAATCCCATAACCTAGCGCCATATTAATAAAAGCAATGCCATAAATAGCGATAAAATTTAAGCGAGTTTTGACTTGGCGATAGAAAATAGAACTAATAGCTGAAAACAAAGAAAGTAGCGCGATCGCAAACCCTTCTTGAGCGGCATTGGTATTAGCAACCTCAGTGAGATAAAACGGTAGTTGTACTGGGATAAAATAAAAAACAATTTGTGTCAGTATGGCAATTCCATAAGTTATTGCTATAAGCGCGCTAGGCAACCGTTGGGAGTCGTTGGCAAGAGTATTTGTATTTGATGGGTTACGTACTGGTTCGTAAAGCGATAACATCGCCAGGGGAACTAAAGCGAGTGAAATAAGATAAATGAGAAATGGCAAGCGCCAACTGATATCTGCTAAAAAACCCCCGACGGTGAGAAACAATAAACCTCCCAACCCCATGAAGCTTGCTTGCAACCCAAGAAACTTAATGCGGGTTGCTCCCGTATAGTAGTCGCCAATTAGCGTAGTTGAAATAGTCATAATAGCTGCAACGCTAATACCCAGGAAGGCACGACTGACTAACAGCAATTGCAAGCTGTTGAGTAAAAATCCAGAACTCCCTGCTATGCCATAAAGTCCTAACGCTAGTATAAGAAGATATTTACGCCCCATGCGATCGATAATAATCCCCACTAAAGGCGCACCCAGCGCAATAAACAACGCTGGCAGAGTCAAGGTCAAGCGCACCAAATAATCGGCGTTGGGATCTGTGGCAAAGTGTTCGCGCATTGTTGGAAGGGATGGCGCGATAGTTGCCCCTGCCATAACGGTTAGGGTGCTGCTAATCATCAATGTAAGCTGAGTGAGACGCGAACTAGCCTTCACAGATATTTCAGCGTTCATTTATTTCTAACCATAATGGAATTGCTCTATAATCCCACGAACCATTTGAGAGACTGGTAAATCTTAAGATGAGCTTGAGAATTGTAGGGGAACTTATCAAACAGTCTCGCTCGAATTGCTAGGGGCGTAATATAGGGGTAGCCTTACAAGTTTGGCAAGATCGAGATGAATCGAACAGAGCAATTGCAAGATCGATATGTCAAAGTCGGTTCTGTTAATACCCGATATTGGCAAGCTGGCGATTCAGACAGCACAGTCATTTTGCTTCATGGCGGTGGCGTGGCGCTTACCTGTACGCTAAACTTTCCTGAGTTAGTCGATCGCCTTATCCTTGTTAGTAGTGCCGGTTTGGGAAAAGAAATCAATTTCTTGCTTCGAGTAACAACGCTTCCAGGTTTAGACAAGTTATTTAGTTCGCCGAGTCGATCGAGTATTGCGATGTTTTGCAAACAGGCAGTCTACGACTCAAAACTGATTACCGATGAAGTTGTCGAGGAATTTTATCAAATGGCGCGACTTCCCGGCGCGGCAAAAGCGACCTTAAATGTAGGTCGTTCCAACTTCAACATCTGGGGACAATTCTATCGACCGATCGCGCAGAGATTACCTACCATTGTTGCTCCCACCCTCATCATTTGGGGCAGACAAGATCCAATGGTTCCTGTTGCTCAAGCTCAAAATGCGATCGAAACTATTCCAAATGCTCGATTAGAAATTATTGAAGAGTGCGGTCATTGGAGTCCAATCGAATATTCACAGAAATTTAACCAGTTAGTTTTAGAGTTTTTATCTAGATTGGCATAGCCTCTGTATTATTAAATTCAGTTGGAGCGATCGCGATTTGACGATGCAATTCTCGAACAAGTCGAGCTAATCGTAAAGACTGGGTTCGGGCGCAGTAATTTTCTTTTCCTAGCAAATCCTCTATTTCTTGCGCTATTCGCGAGGCTTCAGCAAAGCCAAAACTTCCTAAAGTCCCCGCCAGCTTATGCGCTTGTTGCTCTGCCTTTTGTCGGAGTGGGGGAGTGAGTGAATCGTTACTTAAAGCTTGAGTCGCTCGTTCTAAAACTTCTAAGCGATCGCCGATCTCCGCTTTGAGAGCTTCTCTAAATTTAGTGAGTGCCAGCAGAATTTGCTGTTTCATGTCGCTGAGATTTGGCTCGGTTTCTTGATGTTCTGATTGCCCCTCAGATAGCGGCTTGAGACGATAGCCCAAACCGTACACCGTCTCGATTAAATCGGTCGGCGCTCCGGCTGCTTTTAGTTTTTGTCGTAGGCTTTTTATATATGACTTAATCGTATCTTCTTGGGGAGGCTCTTCGAGATTCCACAGAAGCTCGACGATCGCACTACGACTAAAAACGCGCTGGCTATTGCGCAGAAAAAGCTCCAGAAAGGCGTATTCTTTTGCCGTGACGTGCAAAACTCGACCGTCATAGGTAACTTGACAGCTACTGGGATCGAGACGCAAAAGACCCCATTCTAACACCGTCGGAAGAGGCGAACTTCCCCGACGCAGCAAGGCACGAATGCGAGCAAATAACTCTTGAAAATCGAAGGGTTTGACAATGTAATCGTCGGCACCTGCATCTAAACCTTTAACTTTGTCAGATCTGGTATCTTTTGCCGTAACAATCAGAATAGGCATTTGATAACCTTCTTGTCGCAGTTGCTCGCACAAACTAATGCCATCTACTTCTGGGAGCATCACATCGAGCAAAATTAAATCGTAGTGAAAGGCAGTTGCCAACTCCCAGCCATTTCGACCGTTAGGAGCGATATCGACTAAATAATGTTGCTGTTTGCCTAATGTCGCTGCAATGGCTTGGGCGATATAATTATCATCCTCAACTACTAGAATTCTCATGATGTAAAACTTGTTTTAAAACGAGTGATGGATGTAATAGCAAACTTTATATAGCAATTCTCTTTCTGGATGAGGTACATAGCTAATAGCTTTAAGGCAGAAGTTATATGTACCTCATAGCGGGAGAGAAACGCTATACTTACACCAGTAATAATTTTTTTAGTTCCACTCAACATCTATCAAAAGCAGCAAAAGTATAGAGATATTTGCATAAATTGTTGTTTGGTTGTAGCGAATTATCTTCAGTGTTTGTGAGTTTCTGAAAAAAAACTAATTTACATCTTTATCGCAATTTTTTATCCGAAGGCGAAAAACAGCTATTGTTCGGCATTGCTGCTGCTATGCAAGAAGTTCCCCAGTTCATTAACGAACGACAACTTTCGTTTAGATATACGTTTTTAATTAATCGCTCGCTCTCTAACTGGTTGCTATTCATTGAGCGATCGCCCTCCTGAGAATCTGCAATTTCAAGTCGAGCGCAGCCGCACAGCGCTAGACATCTATAAGGAGTCTTGTATGATTTGACTGCTGAAAGCCCATTAGACAGAAGTATTCACAGTTTAAAAAAGCAATGTCTTTTCCTAAACTTTTCTTTTACAATAAAAAGAGGAGTAATTGAGTGAATATCCTCGAATTTTCTTTGTTGGTTTGGATTGGTTCCTTTACCGCAGGCTTTTTAGGGGCGCTGACAGGCTTAGGCGGCGGAGTGGTTATCGTTCCCCTCTTGACTTCGGTATTTGGGGTGGATATTCGCTATGCCATCGGTGCATCTTTAGTCTCGGTCATTGCCACTTCATCGGGAGCGGCATCGGCTTATATTAAAGAAGGCTATACAAATTTGCGCTTGGGAATGTTTCTCGAAGTAGCGACGACCATTGGCGCTTTAATCGGTGCTGCGATCGCGACTTTTGTTTCTATTAAAGCATTGACTCTCGTGCTGGCGATCGTTCTTTTGTATTCGGCCTATTTAACCCAGCAACCGAGACTCGAATATTCTAACGATGAACCCTGCGACCCCTTAGCAACCCGTTTGGAACTCAATAGCACCTGCCCGACTCCCGACGGAGTAATGGCTTATCAAGTTTATTCGCTACCGCTTGGGTTTGGGCTGATGACCTTGGCAGGAGTCCTTTCTGGGTTACTCGGCATTGGTTCGGGAGGGTTGAAAGTGCTGGCAATGGATCGAGTTATGCGTCTCCCGTTTAAAGTGTCTACGACTACTAGCAATTTTATGATTGGCGTGACGGCGGCAGTATCGGCAGGCGTTTACCTAGCAAGGGGTTACATCGATCCAGGTTTATCGATGCCCGTGATGTTGGGCATATTTCCTGGCGCTTGGCTAGGCGCAAAAGTCTTAGTAAAAGCAAAAACTCAAATCTTACGAATTATTTTTAGTTTGGTATTAATCGCGATGGCAGTTAAGATGGTTTACAACAATCTGATAGGAGGAATTTAGAATGGCACAATCTAATTCCGATCGTCAGGGAACGAAACATTTCGCGCAAGTTATTGCTGCGGTTATGCCGAGTAATGATACCGATCTATTTTCATTACAAGACTCGGAGTTTGACGGCGACAAGAATATAGAGAAATATGCGACTACAGTACCGAGACGAGCGAGCGATCGCATCCTAGAACAATTATTGAGTAATCTACTTAAATATGGGGTTTTTCTGGCTAGCGCGATCGTTTTAATCGGCGGGATACTTTATTTAATTCGTCATGGTGGCGAACCTGCCGACTATCAGTTTTTTCAGGGAGAACCAGCAGAGTTTTGTTCTCCCATCGGTGTCGTTAGGGCTGTTTTGTCCGGTAGTCGTCGCGGTTTGATTCAGCTTGGACTGCTGTTACTCGTGGCTACGCCAATGGTTCGCGTCGTTGTTTCTTTATTGGCTTTCTGTTGGCGGCGAGATTTTCTTTATGCAATGTTAACCTTATTAGTATTAGCTGGGCTGATTTACAGTACTTTAGGAGCTTATCTGTACGGAGTCTAAAACAGTGACCAGTGACTAGCACGGCTTACTACCTCCTGAACTTCTGAACTCCTTAATCGCGATCGCGCCTTGTTATTATAATTTTTTCGCGTAATACCGAGAACTATCGAACCTAAAGGACATTAGCAGGTGATAGATAGCCAAAACAAGAAAATCTCGACCAAAGCAGAGCAGATTAACGAATCGGTCATTCGCGAAATGACGCGAGTAGCTTTGCAATACGGTGCAGTGAATTTAGCGCAAGGATTTCCTGATTTTTCCTGTCCGAGGGAACTGAAACGAGCAGCTTGCGAAGCAATTGAAGAAGATATTAACCAGTATGCAATTACTTGGGGCGATCGCGCTTTTCGTCATGCCATTGCCGAGAAAGTTAACTGGTACTTGGGTTTAGCAGTCGATCCCGAACGACAGATTACTGTTACCTGCGGCTCTACAGAAGCGATGGTAGCCACTATGCTAGCTACTGTTAATCCTGGCGATGAGATAATTGTTTTTGAGCCTTATTATGAAAATTATGGCCCCGATGCAATTATAGCTAGCGCCAAGCCTCGATACGTCAAATTGCATCCTCCTGATTGGACATTTGATGAAACCGAACTGCGTCAAGCATTTAACAATAATACTAAAGCCATTATTATCAACACGCCTCACAATCCGACGGGGAAAGTATTTTCTGATGAAGAACTGACTTTAATTGCCGAACTGTGTCAGCAATGGGACGTACTTGCGTTTACCGACGAAATCTACGAACATATCCTTTATGACGAAACAAAGCACGTTGCCATAGCAACCCTTCCGGGAATGGAGGAGCGAACCGTTACCATAAACGGTCTTTCTAAAACCTACAGCGTGACTGGGTGGCGAGTCGGCTATATTCTAGCCAATCCCCAATTAACGAGCGCCATTCGCAAAATTCACGATTTTCTTACCGTTGGCGCTCCCGCACCGTTGCAGCGAGCAGGAGTAGCAGCCATGCAACTTCCCGTCTCTTACTATCAAGATTTGGCAGCATCTTATCGGGAAAAAAGAGATACGCTCTTACAAACTTTGGACGAGCTTGAAATTTCCTATTATGTTCCCAAAGGAGCATATTACGTATTGGCAAATATCGCTCGCTTTGGCTACAAGAGCGATCTAGAATTTACTTACCATCTCATCAAAGATATTGGGGTAGCCGTCGTTCCTGGTTCGAGCTTTTTTAGTCGCTCCGAGCAAGGACATTCTTTTATTCGTTTTTGTTTTAGTAAAAAAACAGAAACTCTTCTAGCTGCACGCGATCGCTTACTGAAGCTTTATAAATAAAGAGGGTTAAAAGATAAATAAAGCAAATGGTCGATGCGATCGAAATTTGTGAAAAACTCTTTGACCGAGGTTTCCTCTGCGGTTCCACCCGTAATGAGTGCGATTTTTCTTGTCATAGCTTCCATCAGATTTACTTCTTGATTAATAATTCGATTCGTTGCGTATCGGTTATTTCTGATACGTATCGTATTAAAATTGAAAAGAAAAGTCAAGCAATTACGTAAAAAATGAGTCAAACCCCTACAAGTAAAAGAATTGGACGACCTCGCTCTGAAGAATCCAAAACTGCTATTCTAGAAGCCACTTGGAAATTGTTGAAAACGACGACTTTAAGAGACTTGTCAATTGAAACGATCGCGCGCGAATCAGGCGTTGGGAAAACGACGATTTACCGTTGGTGGTCGAGTAAAGTAGCAGTAGCGATCGATGCGTTGTTAGAAAACGTGTTACCCGTAACTTCTTTCCTCAACCATTTATCTGCAACCGAAGCCATAACGGAGCAAATGACCGCTTTAGCGAAAGCTTTCGAGGGCGAATACGGACGGATTGTGGCGCAAATTATTGCAGAAGGACAAGCTTGTCCTGAAGTATTAGAAAGTTATCGGGATCGCTTTTTGTATCAGCGTCGTGCCGAGGCTAAACTTATTATCGAGCGGGGAATTAGGAATGGCGAATTCGAGCCAAATTTAGATCCTGAGTTGGCGATGGATATCCTTTACGGTGCAATCTATTTCCGGCTTTTGGTCGGACATTTACCACTCGATGCACGGTTTGCCAGCGAATTACCCCGACAAGCACTAAAAGCGATCGTCAAAAAATGAAGCCTTTATCTTATCTCAAATTTATTGTATTAAGCGCGATTGCGTTATTATTTTTGAGTAGTTGTAGCGATCGCCCACCAACAGTTAATGTCTTAAAAGATCTCGAATATGGCACTTACCCGCTCAAAAATGGGCAAGGCAAGTTATTACTCGACTTATACTTGCCACAATTAAAATCTTCTCAACCTCTTCCCGTTATCATCTTCATTCATGGAGGTGGTTGGTTAGAAAACAGCAAAAAAAGTTGTCCCGGTAAATTGCTAGCTCAATATGAGTTTGCGATCGCTTGTATCAACTATCGTTACAGCGCTCAAGCTATCTTTCCAGCACAAATACTCGATGTCAAAACAGCCGTTCGTTGGTTGCGCGAGAATGCAGCACGATATAATTTAGCTCGCGATCGTTTTGGTGCATTGGGAGACTCTGCTGGCGGTTATTTAAGCGCCTTGCTGGGAACTTCTGCGGGTGTTTCTCGCCTCGAACCAGATAAGGGATATTTGAGTCGCATACAAGCAGTGGGAAATTTTTACGGGCCAACAGATTTCACGAAATTTCCTAGAGCATTTGAAGAATATCCTACTCCTGAAGTGTTAGCAAAAAATAAAGATAAACCTTGGTGGCGATTGACGGAAGCGGTGTATAAGTTGCTTGGTGCTACCGTTTCGCAACGTCTTGAGTTAGCCAAGCTGGCAAATCCGATCGCGCATATTGACGATCGCGATCCTCCTTTTTTAATCGTTCATGGAGAATTAGATAATATCGTTCCCATCACTCAAAGCGATTTATTAGCTGAGGCTTTGAAAGCGAAAGGCGTTGAAGTAGAATATATCCGCGATCCTAATTTAAAACATTCTTACCGAGGAAAAAAAGGAGAACCGTTCGACCCAAAATTGTTGGATGCTACTATAAAGTTTTTTGAGCAGCATTTGAAAAAGTAATTGTAAAAAAGTTATATTTTAAAAAGAACAACATTAAGATCGGGGAAATTATGACAATTTGGATTAACGAACAAATCGATCCTTGCGGTCTTATTTCTTCTTGTATTGCTTGTTGTGACGAACAAGCCGCACGCGAATGCCATCAAACTTGGGAAAATAATTTAACAGAACAACAAAAAGAAGAAGGTTGGGTAGCTACATTAAGAACCGTTGAATCCTGGGATGATGTTCCTGTTAATGCACTCAAATTAAGCGTTTAAAATTATAATAAGCTGTCGCGCTTTTAAATTAATTATTGAAATAAGAGAATAGGCAACGGGCAATAGTAAAGAAATTTAGATAGTTTTAATCGATCGAATCAAACTTTATCGCTTTCTCCGTGCTTCTGTGTTTGAGCAGTTAATAAAAAAGTGCTTTTTGATTAAAACACGCTTGCTATAGCAATTCTCTTTTAGATGAGGTACATGACTTACAGTTTGAAGGCAGAGGGCAGAAGTTAGATGTACCTCACCGATTTAAGAAATGCTATATAAATTTAAATAATAATGCTTGAAGTTATAGGGATTGGATTGGATGGAAAGGCTGGACTATCGGAAAATGTTAAACAACTGATAGAAAATGCCACAATTTTAGTAGGAAGCGATCGCCATTTAAGCTATTTCCCCACACATCCAGCAAAAAAAATTATTTTAGGAAATTTTCTTGAAGCAATAGAAATTCTTAAACAAAATCTTCTAGAAAATATTGTTATTTTAGTAACTGGCGACCCACTTTTTTTTGGTTTAGGACGTTTGTTGTTAGAAAAATTTCATTCAGAACAATTACGATTTCATCCTCATCTTACCTCAGTTCAATTGGCATTTAATCGTATTAAAATTTCTTGGCAAGATGCAAAACTAATTAGCGTTCACGGACGAAATATAGATGAATTAATGCCTTTCTTACAACAGGGAGTAGAAAAGATAGCAATTTTAACAGATGATAATAATAATCCCAGCGCGATCGCGCGTTTTTATCAAGAATTAGATTTACCTACGCATTATGATATTTGGGTTTGTGAAAATTTAGGAGATTTGAACGAAAAGGTTACTTGTTTTGCAGCAAAAGAAACCGATAAACTAGCTTCTTTATCCAATAAAGATTTTGCTGCTTTAAATATCGTCATTTTATTGCGTCAAGAAAAAGAGCAGTTAGTTAATCTCGATAATTTACCGTTATTTGGATTGCCAGATAGTGCATTTCTAAGCTTTGGCGATCGACCTGGATTAATGACCAAGCGAGAAATTCGTCTAATAGTTTTGGGTGAATTAGCATTAACTTCCCAACAAATTATTTGGGATATTGGTGCGGGAACGGGTTCGGTTTCGATTGAAATAGCTCGTTTGTGTCCTACCTCTAAAATTTATGCGGTAGAAAAGACGGCAATGGGAATTAATTTAATTGAAAAAAATTGCCAAATATTTCAAGTGAATAATGTTATTCCTGTTAGCGGAACTGCACCCGATGCTGTAAATAAATTACCCAATCCAAACCGAATTTTTATTGGCGGAAGTGGAGGAAATTTAAGCATTATTTTGGACATATGTCAAGAAAAATTGCAAGCAGATGGAGTATTAGTATTAGCTTTAGCAACGTTAGAAAATTTAAATGAAAGTTTAGTTTGGTTGAGCAGTTGCAACTGGAACTATCGACTTCTACAAGTACAAATATCTCGTTCGGTTTCGATTGGAAAAATGACTCGTTTTTCTCCGTTGAATCCCGTCACGATTGTTACAGCAACTCGTTAAACAATAATACTTTCAAAATCCGTAAAAGTTTGTTTAATTTGTTCGATTAATTTAAGAATTTGTTGATAGGCAACTAACTGTCCTTGCTGACAAAAACATTCTGCGCCCAAACGCAAATCTGCTAAAGCAGTTTGACGATCGCCGAGTTGATAGCGAATTAAACCTCGACTAATATAAGCTTCAGCACGATTGGGATCGCGTTGTAGGGAAAGTGTAAAATGATGAATGGCTTCTCGATAATGTCCTTTTCTCTGACAAGCACAGGCGCGGTTATAGTAAGCTAAAGCATTATTCGTGTCGAAATGAATAGCGCGATCGAAATCCGCGATCGCCAACTCAAAATCGCCTAAACTAAAATAAGCCAATCCGCGATCGTTGTAAATCGTTGCTAATTGGAAGTTATCGGGTACAGACATCGCACAGAAGGCGCGATTGTAATCTGCGATCGCCTCTAAATAGTTATCTTGTGCGGCATAAGCCAATCCTCGGTTATAGTACGCAGAAACGCTATTAGGTTCGAGTTGGATTGCAACGTTGTAATCTGCGATCGCGCTTTGATAGTCGCCGAGTCGATAAGTAGCGAGTCCTCGATTGAGATAAGCTGAATGATTATCGCTTTGATGTTGCAATGCTTGCGTACAATCTTGTTTAGCTTGTAAATAGTTATTTAAATGAATTTGTACCAGACAGCGGTTGCTATAAGCTGCTGTAAAATCGGGATCGAGTGCGTTCGCGTTGGCATAGTCCGTCATGGGGACGTAGCGTTTCCAAAAGAGAATCGCGTTGTCAAAATCTAAAAGTGCCTGTTGGTAATTTTCTCGTTCGATCTGTTCTATCCCTGCATTAAACCATTCTTGTGCGGAGGTGGGATCGATCTCTGATGCGGCGACAGAAGCGGGATTGAAGAGGAAAATGAGAAGAGATAGTAAAATCCCAAAACCGATCGGCTTGTTAAAAGCGTTTTTGGCAAGCATTATCCCATTATGATGCAAAACTTCTTTTATTTTCAACAAGGTTTTTGGAGTTGTCAAAAGACAATCCGTAAAATTTGAACTGTTCTAGCTGCGATCGCATTCAAGCCGTGCTTTGGGCACAGCAGCATTTACCAAACTGAGTACAAATATGCGTAAGTCAAGAAAGAAAACATGCTGCTTCACATTCGTGGGCAATGCTTATCCAAAAATTTGGGTTTTGGCTTTAGTCCTGAGTAATTTAAGGAAGATCGATTTCTACTAATTTTGTTTTTGAGGATAAACCAGATTTAATAGAAATTTTTGATTTGGCAATTTTAAATTTTTTGGCGAGGAGTTCGATTAGTTCCTGATTGGCTTTACCTTCAACTGGAGGAGATTTTAAGTAAATAATGAAGCTTCCATCTTCAGATTCTTCTATTTTTTGTTGTTTGGTGTTGGGTTTGACTTTGACTTGAATTTTCATAAAATTTACTTAAAATCGCGCTTTACGTAGCGCTGACTTAGGACGCGCTTATATATGCACTTAATTATCTGTCATAGCATCATTATCAAATCTTGAGATAAGAGCTAGAAAGGTAAGAAGGAAAAAATTTTCTTCTGACTTTTTATCTTCTACTCTCTCATGTCAAGTCGTCCCTTGCGCCTAGAAGTTACTGTTAATTCATCCGACCCGCGATTGTTAGAAGGTTTGGATAACTGGTTGCAATTGGGATTGATTAGCGAGTCTCATATTAGATGGGTTGCAAAACAATATTTAACTTGTCGTTTGCCAGAACCTGTTACAGATACTGTATTACCACGTCCGTCGAGAGATTTTACTCCAGAAGTAGTACCTTCAGTATTATCAACTCCAGTAAGGCAAAGGAACAATTTTTTTTCTCAAGCTTGGCAATCGTTTAAAGATGAAATTAGCATTCGCTGGTGGTTATTTTTAGGATTATTTTTAGTTGTCGCATCCTCTGGCGGAATGGCGGCGACACAGTGGCAAAGATTCCCAGATGCGCTGCAATATGGGATTTTGTGGTCGTATACGCTAATTTTTTGGATAGTTGGATTTTGGGCGAATAGACAAGAAGGTTTGCGATTGACCGCGCAGACCCTACAAACGATCGCGCTATTGTTAATTCCCGTCAATTTTTGGGCGATGGATGGATTGGGAGGGAATTTGTTGGCATGGATAACCGTTGCGATCTCATCTATCTCTTTAACGGCAATTTATTTTGTCTATCGCCAATCTAGTCAAAGTATTTTCTTATTTTTCAATTTTATCGGATTGAGTTATCTGCATTGGGGCTGGGAATGGAAAGAATACCCCGCGATCGCAGTTTATATTGGTGTCATTGTTACGGCAATTATCTTGCGTTTTTTCTCCCGACAGCAAGCTAATACTTCCCCAGTCAAAATCAATCGAGGGTTTGTTATTTATGCCTTGTCAGTGTTGTTAATTAGGGCAATTTTTATCGTCAATCTTCCAATTCAACAGCTAGGGTTAGCAATTGGCGTTTGTGGTTGGTTGATGCAAGGTGCGTCCTTTGGAAGACAAGATACGTCCTACGTTCGACAAGGAAGACAAGGGGGACAAGGAAGAGATTTTACCGATTCCCCAATTCCCATTCACCAATCCCCAATCCCCAATATCTTAGAGATTATTGGTGCAATTTTATTATTTATTGCTTGGTTGGTTTGTATAACAGAAACATTTCCTTGGCAAGCAATGGGAGTTAGTTTGTTGGGGTTGTATTTCTTTACCCAACGCTTGCGGCGCGATTGGTTGCGTCGAGATTTATTCGCCATTTTTATTATCGGTTGGCAAGCGCATTTTTTAATTGGTAGATTGATTCCTGGGGAATTTAAACGAGATGCGATCGATCTTTCCATACAAATTACCAAGTCAGAGGCGTTTCCTTGGACGGTTTATGGAATTACGCTGTTTCCTTATCTTATCTTCTTCGTGTGGTTGACGGGTTGGCTGTATCGTCAAGATAAAACAAAACTTGCTCTTTTTGGAGAATGGCTGACGTTTGCGCTGGGAATGGTTATGACGTTGGTTAGTTTATCTAATCCAACAGGGCGATCGCTCAATCTGTTTCTTTCTACTTGTATGCTT
>JALOOL010000475.1 GCA_025454425.1 Hydrococcus sp. Prado102
GGCTGGCTAGATAGTTATTCAGCCGTTGTTTCATGTAAAGGATTTCTCTAGCCTGAATTTCGATTTCTACGGCTTGTCCTTGGGCACCTCCGATGGGTTGATGAATCATTAGTCTAGCACTAGGTAGCGCCATCCGTTTGCCTTTTGTTCCGCCAGATAGAAGAAATGCGCCCATACTTGCCGCAATTCCAAAACAGATGGTGGCTACTGCGGGGCGAACCTGTTGCATGGCATCGTATATTGCAAAGCCTGCATATACGGAACCCCCAGGCGAGTTGATGTAGAGTTGAATGTCTTTCTCTGGGTCTTCGGCATCGAGATAGAGCAATTGGGCGACGATTGAATCGGCAACTTGGTCGTCGATTGGCGTTCCTAAAAAAATAATACGCTCTCTCAATAACCGCGAGTAAATATCAAACGCTCTTTCTCCCAAGCCCGACTGTTCTACGACCATTGGGACGACATTTTGGGTGGTCGAGTAGATGTCTCTCGAATGAGCGTTGATTATGGATGAAGCAATGCGCGATCGCGATTCAATCATAAAGCAAATAAGGCTCGAAGCAAATATTGCGATAAAAGGTTTTTAGCTTATTTTTTTGGTTTTTTGAGTTCTCGGAACTCCACCGACTAAATTCCTTTCTGTCAACATTATGCCTCAAGCGATTAAAAATTGGGTACTGACACTTTTAAGAAGTAGAGACTGGCAAGTGAGTTCCCACCTTTTCAGTTATCAGTTATCAGTTATCAGTTATCAGTTATCAGTGAGGAGTTCAGTAATCAGTTACCAGCTTTTATAGTGACCAGGGGGACAAGGAGGACAAAGTAGACAAAAAAGAAAAATACATGAAAGTTTACCCTTTACCCTTTACCCATTCACCAATCCCCAGTCACCATACGTCCAAGGGACGGGCTACGCCAACACCAATCAATCACCAATCCCCTTTTTATTCTTCCTCTGTCGAACTTTCTGCTTCGAGGGCTTCTTCATCCGCTTCGGTTGGGGTGAGGGAACCTTTGGGAACTAGTTCGACAGTTGCTTTTTCTTTGAGCCAATCGAGGGTTTTCTCTGAGAGCAATTCTTCTTGAACCATTTCGTTCAAGCGTTCCATATCGAGTTCGCGATCGCCTAATTGCTCGGTGACTTCTTTAATTCTCGCCGCGATCGCTTCTTGTTCGGGTTCGAGCGACTCTACTTTTGCAATCTCTTTGAGAATCAGATTTTGCTTGAGGCGATTCATCGCTTCTGGACGCGCATTTGCCCGCATCCGAGGAATGCTTTCTGCATTAAAAAGTTGCTTGAGATCGACTCCATACTGTTGCATCTGCATGGCTGTCTGAGTCAACATCATATCGACTTCTTTGTTCACCATCGTTTCGGGAAGATCGACTTCGCAATTTTCGAGCAATTCAGCTACAATTGCGCCGTGAATGCTATTTTTCGTTTCTTGCTCGGCGTTTTCTCGAAATCGCTTTTCTAAAGATTCTTTTAACTCTGCCAATGTCTCGGATTCGCTGACATCTTGAGCAAAATCATCATCTAATTCTGGCAGTTCTTTTTCCTTGAGTTCTTTCAAGGTAATGCTGAAGATAACGGGTTTTCCCCCTAAATCTTCCCTCGGATAGTCTTCTGGAAACGTCACGGAAACTTCTTTGGTTTCCTCTGGTTTCATCTCGACCATTCCCTCGACCATTCCTTCGATCAAGCGTCCCTCTTCCATTTCGACTTTAAAATCGGTTCCTTGAACGCCGGAAATGACTTCGCCTGCTTCTCCCGATTCGGTAATCTCGCGTCCTTCATAGTCGATAATTGCTACATCGCCCATTTGTGCGCCGCGTTCTTCGACAGGGACTAATGTTGCTTGTTGGACGCGACGTTCTTCTAGCCAATCGTCAACTTGCTTGGGATCGTAAACGCTTTCTTCTGCTTTCACGCTCAGTCCTTGATAGTCTCCTAGCGTAATCGTAGGAGCAACATCAACCGAAGCCGAAAAAGTCAAAGGTTCTCCAGGTTCGTATTTTTGGATTAGTTCGTCAAAATTAGAAATTAATTTATAATTTCCCAACGATTCGATAGATTCTTGTTTAATTGCTTCTTCTAATGCTTTTTGAACCATTTCCTCGATCGCGGCTGCTTTAATCTGCTTGGTTCCTATTCTTTGCAGAAGTACTTGACGGGGCACTTTTCCCTTGCGAAACCCAGGAATGTTCGAGGAGCGAGCAAGGTTTTGTACGACTTTTTCGTAAGTCGTTTTGGTGGTTTGGGCTGAAACTTCTATTTCTAAGCCAATTTGACTGTCAGGAAGCTTTTCCTGGGTTACTTTCATCGACGTTCCTAATTTTTCAGATAACTACAAGAATTTTTTAATCTTAACAAGCGGCGCTCGCACAAACGATTAAATCTAAAGACCGCTCGTGATATCCTAAGTGAGGCAACTATCCAACAAGTCAGATCGTCGCTTTTGCGTTCTGTCTTGTCTGTAGGACGTTTGGGAGCGCTCTTATTGACCTATCAGATCGTATCACGATCGAAAACATTCAATTGTGGTGAGTTTAAAGTTTTCTAGACGAGTAAATGAGAATGGCACAGAAGTATACAACAGGGTGCGATCCTCTCTTGCTCAAAACTTTTTAGACTGAACTCTAAAACAATTTAAAATAATTAATCGTAAAGATAAAAACTTTTAGGCAAAATAAAAACAGGCATCTCGCACAAATTTAGTTAAACTCATTATCAAAAAAAATTAATGAAAATTAACTTTTTATAGAAAAATTTAAAGTTTGACAGCACGCAGAGACATCGCAATTTTAGAGGAGGTACACAGAGTTGTCACAAGGTATTAACGTCGCCATTCTTGGCGCAACAGGAGCAGTCGGGACAGAACTATTAGAATTATTAGCAAGTCGTCAGTTTCCAATTGCTAGCTTAAAACTTTTAGCGTCGCCGCGCTCTGCGGGAACGACATTACCGTTTAAGGGAGAAAATCTTCCTGTCGAAGCCGTTAGCGAGGAATCTTTTCAAGGAATCGATCTAGTCTTAGCTTCAGCGGGTGGTTCGACTTCCAAAGCTTGGGCAAAAACGATTGTAGAAGCAGGCGCAGTTATGGTAGATAACTCCAGCGCTTTTCGCATGGATTCTCAAGTTCCTTTGATCGTTCCCGAAATCAATCCAGAAGCCGCCGCAGAACATCAAGGCATCATTGCCAATCCCAACTGTACGACAATTTTAATGGGAATGGCTATATATCCGCTTCATCGCGTTCGCCCGATTAAACGTTTGGTAGTATCGACCTATCAATCTGCTAGCGGTGCGGGTGCAAGGGCGATGGAAGAGTTAAAAACCCAGGCAAAAGCGATTTTAGCCGACGAAACTCCAACCGCTTCGGCGTTTCCCTATCCTTTAGCCTTTAATCTTTTCCCTCACAATTCTCCGCTTAACGATCGCGGTTATTGCGAGGAAGAAGTGAAAATGATTAAAGAAACTCGCAAGATTTTTAACGATCCCCAGTTGCAAATTACGGCAACTTGCGTGCGGGTTCCCGTACTCCGCGCCCATTCAGAAGCAGTTAATCTAGAATTTAACGAGCCATTTTCTCCCCAACAGGCAAAAGAAATTTTAGCCTCAGCACCTGGAGTTAAATTGGTAGAAGATTGGCAAGCAAATTATTTTCCCATGCCTATTGATGCGACTGGGAAAGATGAGGTATTAGTCGGTCGAATCCGTCAAGATTTATCTCATCGGTGCGGATTAGAAT
>JALOOL010000476.1 GCA_025454425.1 Hydrococcus sp. Prado102
GTCTTGCAAGAAATGGACTTATTACAAGAGGTGAAAGTTATTAGTTTAGCCAAGCAAAGAGAAGAAATATTTTTGCCTGGAGAGTCTTTACCTTTAACAACCGATGCCGAACAACCAGGCGTACAATTGCTCAGAAGATTAAGAGATGAAGCACATCGATTTGCAATTATTCTTCATCGCCAAAAACGATTAAATAATAGCAGGCGATCGCGTTTAGATGAGATTCCAGGCTTGGGTTTTCATCGTCAAAAACTTCTTTTGGCACATTTCCATTCTGTTGATTATATTCGCGAAGCTTCTCTCGAACAATTGATGGAAGTTTCTGGAATTGGTCGTCAATTAGCACAAGAGATTTATGATTATTTTAATCCTGTATAACTTTTAACAAACCACCAAGATAAAAAGACGAGTTAACGCCGTTAAATCTTGGTGGTTAAAACTTTAAAACGATTATCTTAAGGTGCTAGTGCATTCCCTCTGATCAAACTACCAATGGTCTTAGCGGTAATCTTCATTTGAATCAAAGGATTAGCCGGAACTACCGTTTTATAAAGATAGCTATCAAAGGTCATCTTTTGGACATCCTTATCGGCACACATCTCGACAAACGCCTCGCGAGTCGCATCGGTGCGATAGAAGACTCGTTGTAAGATATCCAGCACGAGGTAAGTCATGCCGTATTGCTTATCCCAACGCTTGAGATACAGCTTGAGGTCGTCTTCGGTGGGGAGGCGCTTTCCGCCGTTGGTGGTTTCTATAAGGGTTTCAGCACACATACGAGCCGATTTTGCCGCAAAGTAGATTCCTTCGCCAGAAGACTTAGTAACGGTTCCTGCTGCGTCTCCGACGAGTGCAACGCGACCGACAACGCGACGGGGACGCGGATGTTCGGGGATGGGATGCGCTTCGACTTTGATGATTTGTCCGCCTTCTAGCTTGCGTGCTGCGCGTTGGCGGATTCCCATTTGCAAGTCTTTGATGATGGCTTTGTTGACCTTCATCGTTCCCGTCCCGACGGCTACGTGGTCGTATTTGGGGAATACCCAAGCGTAGAAGTCGGGAGAAACGTCGTTACCGACATACATTTCTGCCAGATCTTCATAATAGTTCATCTTATCTTCTGGCAGGCGAATGCGCTCTTGGAACGCGATCGCATAGTTATAATCTCCCGCATCGATAGCTTTGGCAATGCGAGAATTCGCACCATCTGCGCCAATCACCACATCCACTTTTAACGACTTGATGACTCCTTGAGCATCGCCGTTGGAATGGTCGGCGTAATGGATGGTATAAGGGTCTGTATTATTGCTGGGAATATCTAATTGATAAACGGTTCCATTGATTAGGTTAGCGCCTAATTTGGAAGCGCGATCGCGCATGAAACCATCGAGGACTTCTCGACGGCACATCCCAATATATTCATTTTCTTTGAGTGTCTGCCCGATATTGACCTCAATGTTTGAGGGGGAGATCATCTTCATCTTACGCACTTGGCGATCGATAATCTCTGGCGGTAAATCGAATTCACTTACCATACACAGAGGAATTGCACCGCCACAAGGCTTAGCGTTATCTAGCTTGCGCTCGAATAAATACGTTTCAATTCCGGCTTTAGCTAGTACTTCGGCAGCCGAAGAACCCGCCGGACCCGAACCAACAACAGCAACCCTTAACACGTAGGTTCTTCTCCTAAAATCGGTAAGCAAGTTACGGATCGCATCGTACCACGGTCTTCCGACATCTATGACCAAAATTGGTCGAGTTCCTTGAAATTTGCAATAGAGCTTAACAACTTTGGTTACATTGCTTAACAATTTGGTGAGCGATCGCAATCGCATATAGCAGCGAAAGCTTAGGTTAGGATTCACGAGTAAGGACTTTCCGACCGGAAAGTCCTTACAGATTTTTATAAGCTCACCTTTTTTTTCGCTCAATTTCCTCTAAAGCTTTTTGTTGTGACTGACGGCGGCGGCGATACCAAGTGGCTACACCTACCAACATTCCCGTCAATCCTAACGCACACATAAAAGGAAGAACGTTACCGCTAGTCAGTGTTTTTAAACCCGATCCCATCATGACAAAAGGAAGAATTCCAGGAACAGTTCCTAATAATGTCCCGATGAAGTAATCTCGAAAGCGAATTGAAGTCAATCCCGCCGCAAAATTGACAATTCCATAAGGAATCAGCGGTAACAAACGGATAGCAAACATATAAAACAAACCGCCTTGTCGCATTTCTGCATCGATTACTTCCCAGCGTCCCGCAAATTTTTGAGCCACATATTCTCGTCCTACGGTTCGCGTAAAAGCAAACGAGACAATTGCTGCTACAATCGCTGCAATGGTCGTCCATAGGGTTCCCCACAAAACCCCAAACAGCGCCCCACCACTTAAATTAAGAGGCGTAGAAGGCAAAATTAAAAGCGTTCCCAGGGTATAAAGCAAAATATAAGCAATGGGTGCCCAAATACCCATTTTTTTCAGCCATGCTTGCAATTGTTCTGGATCGATACCGCCGAGGAAATACATTCCGATCCCAGTTACCACGATACAGAAAAATGTGAGGAGAATTATGTTACTTTTAGCTCTCAAGACGAATTTTTCCTTTTAAATGTTGTCATAAACTATATTTCCCTATTACTTAATCCTAATTGGCGATCGCGCCTTCAAATTTTAGGCAACAGAGAATAGGCAACAGCTTACTGAGTCGATAAGAATATGCAATAGTTGGCTGATACAGTAGTTTAATATTTAAACTATCTGCAACGGATCGAATCGTGACTCTTGCTAAACGACAACCTCAACCTCCTATCAAACGAACAATTTCGCTTTTGGGGTCTTTTTGGGATAAAGGAATAGCGCTTTTGGCACTTGCCAACTTGATTTTAGTGCTATTCGATTTAACTTATATTCCGCTACGAAATTTTTGGTTGCAAGGAAGAGTCCAGTTGTTTATTAAAATTGGCCCGATCGAACGCGAATTTCCTAATACTCCCCTCCAAATTATGCCTTTTCGCGTCACAGATTGGTATGACTGGGTAAAAGGAATCGAACCCTATCGAGAGACAGAAGAATATTTACAACGAGTCGAAGACCTTAATAATAAGGTGAATCAAGTTGCTTTAGAATCTTCAGAACAAGCAAGACAAAGCAACTCTCAAACCCAAGAAGAATCTATTGATGAAATTTTAAAAGATTTGCGCGATCGCTCCTTAGAAATCATTGAGACTAATCCTTTTTTAATTGCTAATCAAACGGGCATATTAGAAAGAATTAAAAATAAAATGCGCGATCGCGTCTTTGGAACCGAAAACGCTTCGGCAAAAGAATCTTTTGAAACATTTTGGAGCAAAGAGTATCTAGGAAAAAAAGGTTTTCGACAAGAACTCAATTTTTTCGATCGCGAAATTCAACCTTTAATCGAAACCAACTACTATCGTCCCGTTGGCGAAAATGGCGAACCTGTCGATAATTTTGGACTGCTGGATTTTCCGTTTTTTGTCGTCTTTTTGTTCGATTTTCTCGTCAGGACGTTTCTAATCGCTCGTCGTCATACTGGGGTAAGTTGGTTTGATGCGATGTTGTGGCGTTGGTACGATGTTTTTCTGCTCGTTCCCCTGTTACGCTGGTTGAGAGTTATTCCTGTTACGATTCGTTTAAATCAAGCTGGACTGCTCGATCTTCATGCTATCCAGAAACAAGCCAGACAAGGATTTGTCGCCAATATTGCCGAAGATATTACCGAGGTAGT
>JALOOL010000152.1 GCA_025454425.1 Hydrococcus sp. Prado102
CAAATTTAGCTTTTTTGTCGATGGAAACGCGAAATCCCAGACCGAATTCGGCATTATCTTCAAATAGCGAGTTCGACCAAGTTGGGCCTCGTCCTTCAGCGTTGGTACTCCAAGGCGTTGTCGGTAAGTTACCGCCATAGATGGAAGAACAACCCGTTGCATTAGCTACCAAAGCGCGATCGCCAAATAATTGCGATAATAATTTGACGTAAGGAGTCTCGCCGCACCCCGCACAAGCGCCAGAAAATTCAAAGAGAGGTTCTTGTAATTGTTGTTGGCGAATTTGGTTTAATTTGAGATGGCGGCGATCGGGATTGGGTAAGTTAAGAAAGAAGTCCCAATTTTCTTTTTCTTGTTCGCGCAAGGGTAATTGGGGTTCCATATTGATTGCCCGACGCGATGGCTGAGATTTATTTTTAGCCGGACAAATATCGACGCAAAGACCGCATCCCGTACAGTCTTCGGGGGCAACTTGGATGGTGAAGCGTTCTCCTGCAAAGTCTTTATCCCGCGTTTGCGTCGATTTAAAGGTGGCTGGCGCATTGTCTAAATGTTCGCCTGGGTAAGCTTTAGCGCGAATGACGGCATGAGGACAAACCATGACGCATTTACCGCATTGAACGCAGACATCAGCGTCCCAAACGGGGATCGCTTGGGCAATATTGCGTTTTTCCCATTGCGATGTCGCGGTTGGATAAGTACCGTCGCAAGGAAGCATGCTGACGGGCAAATCATCCCCTTGTCTGACTAACATTTTCCCTTCGACTTCTCTTACAAAGTCGGGGGCAGCAGCTGGCATGGCAGGAAGTCGGTGAATTGTACTTTGGAGAGGTAAATGACCATTCGCCCCTACTTCAAATAAGTTGTCGAGGGTATTATCGACCGCTTGCAGGTTCATTTGCACGATTTGCTGACCTTTCTTGCCGTAGGTTTTAGAAATCGCATGTTTAATTTGCTCGATTGCCTCTTCTTTCGGTAAAATGCCTGCTAGGGCAAAGAAACACACCTGCATGATCGTGTTGATGCGTCCTCCCATTCCACTATCGCGAGCAACTTTGTTGGCATCGATAATGTAGAATTTTAAATTCTTGCGAACGATTTCTTCTTGGAGTTCGATGGGGAGTTGCTGCCAAACTTCCTCTACTCCGTAGGAACTGTTGAGTAAGAAGGTTGCCCCCTCGACTGCCTCTTTAAGAATGTCGAGTTTTTCGATAAAATTCCACTGGTGACAGCCGATAAAGTTAGCGCGATCGATTAAGTAAGTCGAACGAATCGGTTGAGAACCGAAGCGCAGGTGAGAAACCGTTACCGCACCCGATTTTTTGGAATCGTAAACGAAGTAACCTTGCGCGTAATTATCGGTTTCTTCGCCGATAATTTTAATTGAGTTTTTGTTTGCCCCGACCGTTCCATCGGAACCCAAACCGTAAAACATCGCCCGAACTACACTATCGGGTTCGGTCGAAAATGTGGGATCGTAATCTAGGGAAGTATGGCTGAGGTCGTCGTTAATCCCGATGGTAAAATGATTTTTGGGCTTTTCTTGCGCTAAATTATCGAAGACCCCTTTAATCATGGCTGGATTAAATTCTTTGGAAGATAATCCATAGCGTCCGCCGACAATTTTCGGTAGAGACGCGAAATTTCGCGTCTCTACAAGGGCATTGACGACATCGAGATACAAAGGTTCGCCCGCAGAACCCGGTTCTTTGGTACGATCTAATACTGCGATCGCTTTTACGGTTGTCGGCAGGGCATCAACAAATCGCTGTACGTCAAAGGGACGGTACAAACGCACTTTCAGTACGCCGACTTTTTCTCCTTGGGCGGTTAAATAATCGACGGTTTCGTGTACTGCCTCGCAACCAGATCCCATTAGCACGATAACTCTTTCGGCATCGCTTGGGCCGTGATATTCGTACAACTTATAGTTGCGTCCCGTTAGTTTGCCGAACTCGTCCATCGCTTTCTGCACGATATCGGGACAATCATTGTAGAAGGGATTGACTGTTTCTCTGGCTTGGAAGTAGATATCGGGATTTTGGGCAGTGCCGCGCAAAACGGGAGCATCTGGAGTGAGCGCCCGCGATCGCTGCTCTAAGATGAGATTGTCGTCGATTAACGCTTTTAATTCGCTATCTTCCAATAATTCTAGTTTTTGAACTTCGTGAGAGGTACGAAATCCATCGAAGAAATGTAGGAAAGGAATTCTCGATTCTAGCGTAGCTGCTTGAGAGATTAGAGCAAAATCTTGTGCTTCTTGCACCGATGCCGAACACAATAGGGCAAATCCCGTCGCGCGGGCGGACATGACATCGCTGTGGTCGCCAAAAATCGATAATCCTTGTGCGGCAAGCGATCGCGCTGCAACGTGAATGACGCAAGGAGTCAATTCTCCAGCAATTTTGTACATATTGGGGAGCATCAACAACAACCCCTGAGAAGCGGTAAAAGTCGTGGTCATCGATCCCGTTTGCAAGGCACCGTGGACGACTCCCGCTACTCCTCCTTCAGATTGCATTTCGATGATATCTGGTATGGTTCCCCAAAGATTGGGGCGACCTTCCGACATCCACGCATCTGCCCACTCCCCCATCGGCGATGAAGGTGTAATCGGATAGATGGCAATAACTTCGTTGAGTTTGTAGGCGACGCGGGCAACCGCTTCGTTACCGTCTATCGTTGCAAAATTCCTCTTCTTCATACTTAACAAGCTCGATTAGTTTTAGTTTTGGCTGTTATAAGCGTGTCTTTACTTATCACAAACAACACGCTTTTTTGTATCAAATATCACACGAACCTTTGAAATTTTTACGAGGCTGCTTTCCGAAGCTTTACTAAATAACTACCACTAAATCTTTTGACCCTTTTAAGCAATCAAAATAAAGAATTGCTTAAGCTTGACTTCATATATTGTTCATCTTTGAGGTCAACCATCTGTTTTCTTTCTCTATCTATAATTTAACAGGAGTACGAGTTAAAAAAAAATAAAGTTTTGCTTTTTTAAGTTTTGTCAAAAGTGTTTTATATTATATTTTAAGTTAAGGGACAATGAAAGTGTAAGCAGAGACGATCGATGGTTAATTCAATACAAGCCAAGCATTAACTAAAGATCGGTCAAAAAACAACAATAATTTAAGAAAATTCTTAGATTATTGCTTGAATAATCGATGAAAAAACTGGTTGAGTTTAGAAGATGTCTAAAAAGTCAAAATCGCTATTTTATATAATTAAAGCCGAAATAAAGCATTAGCTTTATTAGTCTAAAAAATCAATTGCGATCGGTTATATTGAATGCGATCGACCATACTTTTCGGACATCATCTCAATGCTTCAAGAATATTGGGCTATATCCTTTTAACTATCTATTAGCAATGACAACGATAGATTGCGAGCGATATTTCCCAAAAAACGTCGAGCCGATCTATTTTCTTTTGTAAACAACTAGTTAGTTGTTGATGTACTGAAGTTTCGCATCAAGACAAGGAGAAAACGGACTTATGGTTAATCTAGCCCCAGAAAAAACGACTCAAACGACAAGAGAAAAAGCATTTATTCTTTGGTTTGAAGAAGTTGGTATGGCTGATGTTCCCTTAGTGGGCGGCAAAAATGCTTCTTTAGGAGAAATGATTTGTCAGTTGACCCCTAAAGGCGTTAACGTCCCGACGGGTTTTGCGACTACCGCTTATGCTTTTCGTTACTATGTAGAAAAAGCGGGATTACAGAAAAAACTCAGAAATATCTTTGCCGACCTGGATGTAGAAGATGTCAATAACTTAAGAGAACGGGGCAAACAAGCACGGGCTTTAATCTTAAACACTCCTTTTCCTCCAGAATTAGACGAGGCAATTGCTCAAGCATATCTTAAACTATGCGAGCGCTACGGTGCTAATTCCGAGTTGTGCGATCGCCTAGCGCCAGAGGAGCAAAAAGAATGTCGGGAATACAGCTACGATACCGACGTTGCAGTACGTTCTAGCGCTACTGCCGAAGACTTACCCGACGCTAGTTTCGCCGGACAGCAAGAAACCTATCTCAACGTTCACGGAGTCAAAAGCGTTTTAACTTCTTGTCATAAATGTTTTGCCTCCCTATTTACGGATCGCGCCATTTCTTACCGGACAATTAAAGGCTACGATCACTTCGAGGTTGCCCTTTCTGTCGGCGTACAGAAGATGGTACGTTCCGATTTAGCCTCTTCTGGTGTCATGTTCTCCATCGACACCGAAACCGGATTCAAAAATGCAGCCCTGGTTACGGCTGCCTACGGCTTGGGCGAAAACGTCGTTCAAGGCGCGGTCAACCCCGACGAATACTTTGTCTTCAAGCCCACCCTCAAAGATGGCTTCCGACCCATCCTAGAAAAGCGCCTGGGCAGCAAAGAGATCAAAATGGTCTACGATGTTGGCGGCGGCAAATTGACCAAAAACATTCCCGTTCCCGAACCAGAACGCAAGAAATTTGCCATCACCGACGATGAAATCCTCGTTCTCGGTAAATGGGCTTGCATCATTGAAGACCACTATTCAGAAATACGCGGAACCTCAACGCCGATGGATATTGAGTGGGCGAAAGACGGTCAAACTGGCGAACTCTTTATCGTCCAAGCGCGTCCAGAAACCGTCCAATCGCAGAAATCCGGCAGCATCCTGCGTAACTTCAAACTGAAAGGAACGGGCGACGTAGTAGCAACGGGTCGCGCGGTCGGCGAAATGATCGGTCAGGGTAAAGCCCGCGTCATTATGGACGTTCACAAGATCGACGAATTCAAAGCAGGTGAAGTCTTAGTTACCAACAAGACCGACCCAGATTGGGAACCGATCATGAAAAAATCGAGCGCGATTGTAACCAACCAAGGCGGACGGACTTGCCACGCAGCCATTATCGCACGGGAAATGGGCATCCCCGCGATCGTTGGTTGCGGCGACGCTACAGCAGTGGTGAAAACTGGCGAAGAAGTCACCGTTTCTTGCTCGGAAGGGGAAGAAGGACGGGTTTATTCCGGTTTAGTGCCTTTTGAAATTCAAGAAACTCAGCTAGATAACTTGCCTCGCACCCGCACCAAAATCTTGATGAACGTCGGCAACCCAGAAGAAGCATTTGGTTTAGCTTCTATGCCTTGCGACGGCGTTGGATTGGCGCGGTTTGAGTTCATCATTGCCAATCACATCAAGGCTCACCCACTCGCGCTACTGCGCTTCGACGAACTGACCGACGAATCGGTTAAACGGGAAATTGCCGAATTAACTTCTCTCTACGAAAACAAACCCGATTTCTTCGTAGACAAGCTAGCACACGGCATCGGAACCATCGCGGCAGCTTTCTATCCCAATCCCGTCGTCGTCCGCATGTCCGACTTCAAGAGCAACGAATACGCTAACCTCTTGGGCGGCAAACAGTTCGAGCCTGATGAAGAAAACCCGATGATCGGCTGGCGCGGCGCATCTCGTTACTACGATCCCAAGTATTCCGAAGCCTATGGCTTAGAATGTATAGCCCTCAAGCGCGTCCGAGATGAAATGGGATTAACTAACGTCATCCCCATGATTCCCTTCTGCCGCACGCCCGACGAAGGTCGTAAAGTCTTGGCAGAAATGGAAAAACACGGCTTGAAACGCGGCGAAAACGGCTTGCAAGTCTATGTAATGTGCGAAATTCCCAGCAACGTCATCCTTGCCGACCAATACAGCGAAATCTTCGATGGTTTCTCGATTGGTTCCAACGACCTGACGCAATTAACGCTAGGATTGGATCGCGATTCAGCCTTGGTAGCGCATATTTTTGACGAACGCAATGATGCCGTTAAAACGATGGTGCGCATGGTTATCGAAGCAGCCAAGAAAAACGGTCGCAAGATTGGGATTTGCGGTCAAGCACCCAGCGATTACCCCGAATTTGCGCGTTTCCTAGTCGAATTAGGGATTGATTCTATCAGTTTGAATCCCGATTCGGTTCTCAAGACTCTGCTAGACATTGCTAAGGTCGAGCAAAGTTAATTCATAGTTGGTAGTTAGCAGAAATTTACTGCTAACTACCAACCCCTTATTAGTAGGCTCAATCATATGCCAACTCAAACTCAAACGAAGCGATCGCCCGAAACTCAGAAACCCGAAGCTAAAGTAGATAAACGCATCAAGCTTCTGGACATTACCATGAAGCGCAACCATTATCGTCAAGATTCCTTGATTGAGATTTTACATAAAGCCCAAGAATCTTTCGGCTATCTCGAACCAGACGTTTTGGAATATATTGCGCGGGGTTTAAAACTCCCACTGAGTCGAGTTTATGGCGTTGCTACTTTTTACCATCTCTTCTCATTAAAACCCAGCGGCGCTCATAGCTGTGTTGTTTGTATGGGAACGGCTTGTTATGTCAAAGGTAGCGATCGCGTCTTGAGTGCCCTAGAAAAAGATCTAGGCATTCATGTCGGCGAAACTACCCCAGACGGTCAAATTTCCCTAATGTCTGCTCGTTGTCTCGGTGCGTGTGGAATTGCCCCAGCAATAGTCATGGACGGTACAGTAATTGGCAAACAAGAACCACAGACTATACTAGCTAGGATTCAAGAGTGGAAGTAGGGGAGACAAGGAAGACAAGGGAGACTCTTGAAGACTTTTGAAGTATATTGAATCCTAAATTTTTGAACTTTGAACGAAAGAACTTTGAACTCCTAAATTTTTGAACGTTGAACTCTCATTACTGATAACTGAAAATATGGATTTAGTAGAACTGCAAGAAATTGGCGAACGGGAAAAGAAAAGACAAAAAAGTATTCGGGTTCACTGCTGTACTTCAACAGGTTGCCAAGCAGCTAATTCTGTTGGGATTCAACACAATCTCGAAAATGCCGTTGAAGAAATAGGGTTAAGCGATCGCGTTGAAGTTGTCGGTGTTGGCTGCATGGGATTTTGCGGTCGCGGGCCTTTAGTACAAGTCGAGCCTGAAAATCTTCTCTACGAAGAAGTAACGCTCGAAGACGCAGCTAGTATCATCGAAGCACTAAAAGGAGAAAAAGCCAAGCCGACTCAAGGCGACATCCAACATCCCTTTTTTAGCCGTCAGATGCCAATTGTCAGGAAACATAGCGGCAAAATCGATCCCGAACGCATTGAAGAATATATTGCTGTCGGTGGCTATCAATCTCTTTACAAAGCCATCTACGAAATGACTCCCAGCCAAGTCGTAGAAGAAATTAGTAAAAGCGGTTTGCGCGGTAGGGGCGGCGGCGGCTATCCTACGGGCTTAAAATGGGCAACCGTTGCCAAGATGCCAGGACAACAAAAATATGTCATTTGTAACGGCGATGAAGGCGATCCTGGGGCATTTATGGATCGCAGCGTCTTGGAAAGCGACCCGCACCAAGTTCTAGAAGGCATGGCGATCGCGGGTTATGCGATCGGGGCTAATTACGGTTATATCTACGTTCGCGCCGAATATCCCCTTGCTATCAAACGTCTAGAAAAGGCGATCCAACAGGCAAAAAAATACGGGCTTTTGGGCAGTCAAGTCTTTGACTCTCCCTTTGACTTTAAGATCGATATTCGCATTGGTGCGGGTGCATTTGTCTGCGGCGAAGAAACTGCCCTCATCCAATCGATTGAAGGCAATCGCGGCAATCCCGTTACTCGTCCTCCTTACCCAGCAGAATCTGGCTTGTGGGAATGTCCTACGTTGATTAATAACGTCGAAACTTTTGCCAACATCGCGCCCATTATTCAAGAAGGTTCCGATTGGTATGCCAAGATCGGGACAGAAAAGAGCAAAGGGACGAAAGTTTTTGCTCTCACGGGCAAAATTCGCAACAATGGTTTGATTGAAGTGCCTATGGGCATTACCCTGCGGGAAATCGTCGAAGAAATGGGCGGTGGCGTTCCCGATGGCGAAGTCAAAGCCGTACAAACTGGCGGGCCTTCTGGTGGCTGTATTCCTGCGTCTTTACTCGATACTCCTGTCGATTACGATTCCCTCGCCGCAATTGGTTCGATGATGGGGTCTGGCGGCATGGTAGTTATGGATAAAGATACCAACATGGTTGAAATCGCTCGCTTTTATATGGAATTTTGTCGCGGTGAAAGTTGCGGCAAATGCGTTCCCTGTCGTGCTGGTACGGTGCAATTATACGATATGTTGAGCAAAATAATTGAAAAACGAGCAGATCGCTCGGATTTGGAAAAATTAGAAGCTTTATCGCACATGGTCAAGGAAACGAGTTTGTGCGGTCTAGGACAATCTGCCCCCAATCCGGTACTAAGCACGCTTAAATATTTTCAACAAGAATATTTCGATTTAATTTGACAAGTGTAAAGATGTTTAGCAGCTTATATTGCCTAATTAATAATTGATACGATACGTCCCGTTATTTGTTTTCCCAACCAAGGAGTATTCGTACACGGAGATTTAAGCGTCTGTTGTTCTACCGTCCAAGTCGCTTTAGGATCGAACAAAACTAACTCAGTAGGGTTTCCTGGAGTACAACTTAGCGGCGGTTGACCCAAGCACGACAAAGGACGAACGCTCAAACACTGCCATAGCTCGATCGCAGACCATTCCTCACTTTCAACAAATCGCTCCCACAAAAGTGGAAGCGCTAACTCTAAACCGATCGCGCCTGGCGGTGCTTCAGCAAAAGAAAGGGTTTTCTCTTCATAGGTATAAGCTTTATGATCGATCGCGATCGCATCGATAATTCCTTGCTTAACCCCTTCAATTAAAGCCTCCATATCTTCTTTGTTCCCCAAAGGAGGTTCCAAGCGTAAATTAGGGTCGTAACTGGCAACATCATTAGTATTGAGCAGTAAGTGCATCCAAGTCGTACTCGCCGTAACCGGAACTCCCCGCGCTTTTGCATCTGCAATTAGTTCGACACCCCGACGAGTCGAGACTCTCATCAAATGAACGGGAGTTTCTGTCGCTGCAATGAGTTCTAGAAGAGATGCGATCGCTGCGGCTTCTGCAACTGCTGGATTTCCTGGCAATCCATAGTTAATCGAAGCTCCTCCCTCTCTCATGACGCCATTTCCCTGAAGGGACTCAATTACAGGAACAAGCGCGATGGGTTTATTAAGCGGTTTGACATATTCTAACAATCGCCTCAGCAAACCCAGATTTTTTAGCGGACGACCGTCAGCAAAACCGATCGCGCCTGCTGCGGCTAAATCGGCAAATTCACTCATCTGCTGACCTTCTAATCCCAACGTCAAAGCGCCCCAGAAGTGGAGAGACAAGGAGGACAAGGAGGACAAGGAAGACAAGGAAGACAAGGGAGAATCTTGTACAGACGAGGCGTGGGTGCCGGAGTATTCCGGCACATTGAACGCCGTCGCGATATATCGAGTCTCTACGCCTTCTGCCTTCTGCCCTCTGCCTTCTGCCTTTAATATTCCTTCTGTTTTTTGTCTTAATAAAGCTAGGGTAGCGGGATTATCGATCGCAGGAATGGTGTTGGGCAAAATTGCTACGCGAGTAAAACCTCCTGCTGATGCTGCTGCGGCTAAACTAGCCAGGGTTTCTCGCTCTTCGCGTCCTGGTTCTCCACTGTAGCTGTAGAGATCGACTAATCCTGGTGCTAGTATTAATCCTTGCGCTTCATATACTGATGCGTCTTGAGGAATGCTATCGAGATGAGGTTCGATTGTCTCGATGCGATCGCCAACAATTAAAACATCAGCGATACGATCTGTATTGGATACAGGATCGATAACCCTGACTTGTTGCAGTAATAATTTCGATTGACTTAGCAAGTGTAGCAGAAGAGTCTATTGTCAGTTAAATCGTACCAAGTTTTGGTTGGGTCAAAGCCATCTGTTTGATAATTTATACAGCCAAATAATTAGTAAGGGCGAACAACCGTTCGCCCTTACTATAAATATTTTAATTAGAATTGTTTAACTGGAGGGGAGGATGTTACGAACCAACGATCGCTCTTTGACGATCGCAAAGTAGTGCTTGAGTTTCCGATTGACCAGCTTTTCGTAGTTGTCGAGTCATCTGGAAACTAACCAGAGCGATCGCCAGCCATTGTCCGAGTATTGACAAGCAAACCGCCGTCATAGAAGTATATTCGACTGCCCAGACTGATGCGACGGAAAATAAACCGAATATGGCAGTTCTCGCTGGTTCGCTACTTCCAAATAAAGTCATAATCCCTAACGGGAAGAAAATCATCGCAGTGATTATCGTCGATGCCCAAACCGTTCGTTTTTGACTCTTCATCATCAAGATGAATTGCGCGATCGCGGCATACATCAAGATGGTACTAATATTAAGCAGTAAACCTGCTATGACGCGAGTTTTATTTTCTTCCAAGGGAAATAGCCAGATCGAAGGTGTGATAAAAGCAGCAAAGATGAATAGATTTAGCGCGATCGCCACCGTTGAAGGGCTGTTTTCTCCCCAAATCAACTCTTTCGCTAAATTGCGGCGATCGCGACTCATCTGATGGCGATAGCGCACCCAATCCTGTAATGCTTGGCGTTCTGGACTCAAACCTGCGATTAAAATTAAGAAGAAAAACAGCGTAAATACTTGCAGCAGATAATAGCTATCAAAGAGACGATAATATCTGGTCGTTTGTAGCGTAAATCCGAGAACGATCGCTGCAAAACTGCCAGAAATGATGTAGCTTTGTCCTTTACTCCACAAGGTAGCTAAAGGATTGTGGAAGCGACGCTTGAGTCCTTGTCCGAGCCAATAAATCCAAACTGCATAATTGATAAGGATGAAACTAGTGCCAGTCCAGACATTTAGCCAAAGCGATTGTCCGTACCAATGCAAGTTAACTAACCCTTCACTATTCCAACTAGAGGAACCTTCCAAGGCTAAATACCCAACGGTTCTTGGCGGTAGAAAGGTTGCATGAATTAAATAAGGTAAGATAGTGCCGGGATACAACAAAGCCAGCCAATCAAAGGGAGTGTGGGTGGCTAGAACGTTTGACATGACGAATCCCGTCATCCCAGATAAGAAAAACAAAACCACTCCGCTACCCAACCACGGCTGAAATCCTCCTAATCCTGTCGTGACTAGTCCAAACAAGAGAGAAGCGCTATAGAAGAAAGCACAGCCTACAGCTAGAACGCCATAAAAACATACAATCAATTCAAGGGGAATACGAGCCGATAATCCAGCCGCTAGATGCAATGGTACTACCAAGCCTACAGCGAGGTACAACATGACTGGTACGCCTAACATCTTGCCCCAGAGGATGCTTTTAGCCGACTGAGGACTCAAGCGGATGAAATTGAGGGTTCCGCGACGTTCTTCTCTCGATAAGTCGGCAATCAGCATATAGCTGCCTGCTACGAGCAAAGCAAAAATAGCAACCAAACTCAAACAGGTAAAGATATCCAACCACCACAGTTGCCAATTGAGCATCCAGTGACCCAGCAGATCTTTGACACAGTAATTGTCATTGCTGTAGGGATAGGGTGCATAGCCACTCCAACCAGCAGGAGGATTTCCCAAGCAATAACGGTTGAATGTTTCGATCCTTGGGGACATATTAACGCGATCGGCTGGAAGCGTTGCTCGATAATAAAGATAGACTAATAGTTGTCCTACTAAGGAAATTCCAGACGCAATGATAAGATTGCGAGGTTTCGATCGCCCTTTGAGTTCTCGAAATAATTGGGGATTGCTTTCGCTTATCCGCTCGATTAGCTTTGGTATCATTTGCTATTCCTCATCGTATTGGTAATTAGCGATTTGTGTGGGAGGTTTCTGTAGGGTGTAAGGGCGAATGCCATTCGCCCCTACTGGTTACTGGTCACTGGTAACTGATAACTGGTAAAAGATTTGCCTGCTTGTTGTAATTGTCGCGTCATTTGAATGTTTAGTAGCGCGATCGCGATAAATTGACCGAGCATCGACCAACCTACCATTGTTATCGTGGCATATTCGGTTGCCACTCCTGGTAAAGCACTAAACAAGAAAACCCAAGTTAACTTATCGGGAGCAATATTTGTAATGGCAAAATAGAAAAGCGGGACGATGGCGATCCCTGCAATGACTGAAGCGGCTGCGATCGCGCGTTTGGGCGTTTTCATTAACAGCATTAATTGGGCGATCGCGGCATACACTAAGATAATGCCTCCCTGTAACAATAATCCCCAGATTGCAGCCATTTTATGCGTACCGAGCGGAGAAATATAAGCATAAAATAAACTAAAAGTCAAGATAATTGCTAGATTAATTGCGATCGCGACTGTAGCAGGGCTTTTTTCTCCCCAAACTAAATCTTTGAGTAAGTTTTTGCGATGGAGACTTGTTTGATGGCGGTAACGCGCCCAATCTTGTAAGGTTTGGCGATGGGGACTAAGGATAGCGATTAACATGGAGACAAAAACTAATACAACGACTTGTAACCTACCAAAGTTGTAGAAGAGATTATTTGTATCGCTAATTCGTGGAATAAAGCCAGCTAAAAAGACAATGAAACTTGCTGAAATCAAATAACTTTGTCCTTTACTCCACATCGTATCCAAAGGATTGTGAAAGCGGCGTACTAATCCTTGTCTAATCCAATAAATCCACAATCCAGAATGAAGTATGTAAAAACCCATACCGCCCCAAGCATTACGCCATATGGGTTGTCCGTACCATTGCAAACTCGCTAAACCTTCTCGTTTGTACCATTGATTCAACGTTTCCAGATTCAAATATTCAACCGTTTCTGGCGATAAACCAGTAGCATGAACGAGATAGGGGAGTACGCCACCAGGATAAAAAAGTATCAGCCAATTTACAGGCGTAATATATTCGGCGACTGGCGATGACATGGTTATTCCCAGCATCCCCCACAGGAAAATTAAAACGATACCGCTACCCAACCAAGCTTGAAATCCACCTAACCCGACACTAACCAATCCAAATAGCAGCGCCGCACTATAGAATAAAGCACAGCTTAGTGCAACTATTCCATAAAAAGCCAAAATTAAGATTAGTGAAATCCCTGCGGACAATCCCGCCACCAAATGCAAAGGAATGGCTAATCCGACAACTAGATATAAAAGCATCGGTACGCCCAGCATTTTACCAGTTAGAATGCTGGTAGCAGACTGGGGACTCAGACGGATGAAATTGAGGGTTCCGCGACGTTCTTCTTTTGATAAGTCAGTGATGAGCATATGGGTTCCTGCAATTAGCAGCGCCAAAATCCCAAAAATGCCCAACCATATAAATAAATCTAACCACCAAAGCTGCCAGTTAATAGTCCAGTTGCCAGTTAAATCTTTGATGCAGAAGTTTTGAGGAATATATTGATTAGGATAAGAATTACTATAGCCTCCCCAATTTTTCGGAGGAGCGCCTATACAGTAGCGATTGGAAAGTTCGAGATTGAGTTGCGTATATTGGCTAGCAGGAAGCGGAAGACGATTTTGATAGTATAAATATATCAAACCTTGAGCTAAGAATGAAATCGCAGCAGCTATGCCTAAAGTTCTTGGTTTGAGCCTTCCTTTTAGTTCTCGAAATAATTGTGGGTTTAGTTGACCTAATCGATCTACAAATGTATGTATCATTGTTGAATTTTCCTGATTTAAAAGTGA
>JALOOL010000153.1 GCA_025454425.1 Hydrococcus sp. Prado102
TGACCAAAGTTGCACTCAAACTCAAATGTCTCCCGAAAAAATACAAGAAGTATACGCTCGTTTTTTGAATATAGATTACTTCAAACGCGCTGGAGTTGCTAATTAATATTATTTTGCCTATGGGTGAGAGATAGCGCGATGTCTAACGACAAAGCTAACGCTAACGCGCTTCAATTCTCGATTAATTTATTAAGGATCGAGGGGAAAGGGTAAATTTTCATGTATTTTTCCCCCAAGTCTCCCTTGTCTTCCTTGTCTTCAAAAGTTTAAGGAGAAGGAGTAGGATTAGGAGGAGGTGAAGCAGCAGGCGGGGATGGTTGAGTAGTGGGAGCAGTTTGAATTGGACTTGCTTGGGGTCTAGTTTCTTCGGGTTTGCGAACTTCTGGAATCGGAATCAACAAGAAAGCTAATGCAGCCACTGCTAAACTTACCATTCCCATCGTAGCGGGAACGGCTCTTTGGGCGAGAGGTTCGTCGGGTTGGCGGTAACGTCGAGAGACGGGTTGCAATTTGAGCGTTAAGTCGGGTAGAGTGCGAGTGTCAGCCACAAACCGATCGACTGCTTCCACGAGATCGAACAACTGCACGGTATTGAGATCGAGTTCGATGGGTTCCTCGTTAGCTTCTTCTGGAGGATGCCAACTGATACGGTGTAAAGTTGTTCCTGGAATTTTTTCTAAATGAACGCGATCGCTCGTTTCTTGGATTTCTTGCGGGTGGCGGATTCCACTGAGGCATTCTTGTGCATAAGCACTCGTTGCCTTGACCAAATTTTCCACAAATACTCTTCCGCCGTGAAGTTTGCGATCGATCCCGACGAACTTACATTCCGCATTGATTACAATTGACAGTGGTTGTCCGTCTTGAGATTCGCTTGTCATCTCATCAGACAATCCCTCTAAAATTAAAGTGCAGTTGGGCAAACTATACTGTCGTCGAATCGTCATATCATTACTGTTGAACTTGGAACTTTAAAGGGAGTAGGGAGTAGGGGAGGACAAGGAGGCAAGACAAGGGGGACAAGGGGGACAAGGAAGAATATTTTATTTTTGAACTTTGTTGGCGTAGCCCGTCTGAAAGACGTACTTTGAACTTTGAACTTCATTCATGCGACTTCTCCATCGAACAAACTAATCCAAAACCGTTGCATTCCTGTCGTTCCCGTACAAAAGATTAGCTGATGTAACAATGAAAGCGCGAGTTCGTTTAATTCGTCTTCGGAGGAAAGATAGAATGCAACTTTAGCACGACGGGGATTCATGCGAGAGCGAAAGTGCGATCGAAATTGTTCGAGATATTCTGATAGCACGAAATGATTGTCAACAGGCAATCCTTTATCTCGCATTTGCTGTTCGGCAATTAATAAGTTACGAATAGGAACAGTCAACTGTTTTGCCCGATAGCTAGCGATAATAACTAGCGCTTTTGCTTGCTCTAAGGTTAGATTGTTACGGATGTAAGAACGTCGCCAAGAATTCGTGCAACGCAAACGCCACAGCACAATCCGGTTTTTAATAATTCCCTGAAGTTCTAATTGTTTTGCCCCTGCCAAAAACTGTTCTGACGCTCCCAATTCTAAAGCTTCGATCGCCAAAAGCATCAGATCTATTTTTTGTTGAATCCGAACGGCAGTCTGCTGACCCGTAATGGGAAAATCGGGCAGAACGTTCAAAATTTGAGGTTTGGCATCGACAGGAAAATTAGAATCGGACATTATGCTTGTAGAAAGACTCATCCTAGAATAACTTATTGATAAAACTGTATTTTAATTGTTAGGAATGAATTTAAAATAATTATGGATCTCAAATCTATCATTCGAGATATCCCCGACTTTCCTAAGCCAGGAATTGTTTTTCGAGATATTACGACATTGTTAAGCGATCGCGATGGATTGCGCTACACTATCGATACCTTGGCACAGAAGTGTAAAGACGCTGGATTAGTTCCCGATTATGTTGTGGGCATGGAATCTCGCGGTTTTATTTTCGGTACGCCTCTAGCTTATCAACTCAATGCTGGGTTTATTCCAGTACGCAAATCTGGCAAACTTCCCTCAGCCGTTCACGCGATCGAGTACGAGCTAGAATATGGTAGCGATCGCCTCGAAATCCATCAAGATGCTTTAGATAGTAACAGCCGAGTTTTAATCGTTGACGATTTGATCGCTACTGGCGGTACGGCTAAAGCAACCGCCGATTTATTGGAGAAAATTGGCACTCAAGTTTTAGGATTTGGTTTTATCATCGAGTTAACCGATTTAGGGGGGCGCAAAAAATTGCCAGATATCCCTATTATTTCCCTCGTTGAATACTAATTCCCTACTCTTTGTTCCCAAATCGTCGGGAAGTGGGAGAGACTTTTGGAGACTTTTGGAGACAAAGTAATAAATTTACTTTCTACTTTCGACTTTCGCCTTTCGACTTTGATTTATGGCTTCAACATTGACAAATAACTTCAATAGTGCATTAGAACGTTTCTGGGAACTATTGACTGGTGAAACAACTTTATACGTCCTCAAGCGATTAGCCCAAGGACTTTTAACGCTTTTCTTAGCCTCAGCCCTCAGTTTTACAATTATTCAACTTGCACCTGGCAGTTATCTTGAAGTCATCCAAGCAAATCCTAAAATTTCTCCAGAAACGATTGAAGAATTTAAAAGGCAATTTGGTCTAGATAAGCCACCTATCGTTCAATATGGATTATGGTTGTGGCAGGTAGTAACGCGCTTTAACTTTGGTACTAGCTTCGTTTTCTCTCGTTCTGTTTCTTCTCTGTTATTAGAAAGAGTTCCAGCTACTTTATTACTAGCAATTACTTCGATTATCGTAACTTGGGCGATCGCAATTCCATTGGGAATCTATGGGGCGGTAAAACAAAACAGCGCGATCGAGAAAGTATTACGATTAATTAGCTATCTCGGACAAGGATTTCCCAGCTTTATCACGGTGCTTGTGTTACTCATTGTAGCACAAAGTCTTTCTCCGTTGTTACCCGTTGGTAACCTAACTAGTCTAGATCACGATGAATTGACTCCTGTTGGCAAAGTTATCGATATTGCGTGGCATATGATTTTGCCGACCATTGCGCTAAGTATTACCAGCTTTGCAGGATTGCAGCGTCTGATGCGAGGACAGTTACTCGATGTTTTACGACAAGATTACATACAAACGGCACGCGCTAAAGGATTGCCAGAAAATCGAGTGATTTACGTTCACGCTTTGCGCAATGCGATTAATCCTCTGATTACGCTTCTCGGTTTTGAATTTGCCAGTTTGTTAGGCGGTTCGTTTATTGCTGAATTTTATTTTAATTTACCAGGTTTGGGACGATTGATTTTACAAGCAGTTACGGCACAAGATTTATATTTAGTAATGGGAAGTTTAATGATGGGTGCAGCTATGTTAATTTTGGGAAATCTTTTAGCAGATTTACTCCTAAAAGCGATCGATCCTCGCATTAAATTAGAAGATTTAAAATAATATGTTATCTCAAACTCATTACCTGATTCGTTCGAGAGTTGACGGTCAATATCTTGTTGCTCGTTTGAGGACGGGCGAGAGTTCTACTGAAGCAAGTTATTTGTTGTTATTTAAAGAAAATTACGATGCGCTAAGCTATTTAAATACTCATGGTGCTAGCATTGCCGATCGCTTTTCGGTAGAATCGATTCCCGCAACGCAATTAAAAAGTCTCATGCAACGTTGGGGGTTTACAGGGATTGGACTCGTTAGCGATCCCCTCGAACCTCAAATTAAATTTTTAACTTACGATAAATTCAATTTTTAACTCGCGATTCCTAGAATTATCTTTCTAGTTCTTTATCTCTTTGTGCTTTGAGTTGTCTGACGCATTCTTGGCTAACACCAACAGTCAAACCCAGACCCGCACCGATTAACCCATAATATCTGGTATGCAAGTCTTCGTAGACTTGACTTTCGTATTTCAATCGATTGAAATCTGGTTGACCGAGATGAGCGGCTGCTAATCCAAAAACAGAACCAAGCATAGCAGTTATAATGCCAGAAAAGAGAATCAGCTTGATATTCATTGTCTTTTTTGATTCGTTATTCTTTTACCTTAATCTTATCTCCATTAGCTTGCGCGTCATCTAAAGCTCATTTCTATGTAACATTAATAGCAATATTTCTTCGCAGTACTAAAACTTCCTTAACAATTTAGCGTGACTCTTCTAAAGCATACAAATCTTTGGCTTTTCCAAATGCAAAGCGAACAGAATTAGACAAGCTTTTGTTGGATTGGGTAACAAACAATAACAAAGAAAGCAAAGCTAAACTAGCGGATATAAAAAACATTTCTCGATAGCCTCTACTTTGCGCGATCGCGCCTAAAATAGGTCCTGCGATCGCAATTCCCACATCAAACCCACCAAGACAAATTGAATAAACTTTACCTCGTTCGCTATCGTAAGAGCGATCGCTAAGTAAAGCAATTGTCATGGGAATGAGTACGCCGCCGCCCGTACCTTCTAGTATCGCCGCTACCAAAAATCCCGCTGGGGTATTTACGATAGTTAATAACAGCATCGAGGCACAATAGCAAATTAAACTAACTGTTATAAATAATCCTCTCCCATAGCGATCGCTTGCTTTCCCAACAAAAATACGAATAATAAAACTTGCGATCGCGGCGACTGTATAAAACAAACCTGCATTTAAATCTATTTTTAATTCTCGAATAAATAAAGGTAAAAATGACGCGATCGTTCCAAATAATAAGCCAATAAATAACATAATTAGCGTTAAAACTAAAAACGAAGGAGACAATAAAACTTCCCCAAAACTTCGACTGCGACGCGGAACAATTTCGGTTTCTATTGCTTGAGATAAAATAACTTGTCGATTATCCCCTGCAACGCGACTAGCTAAGAAAAAACCCAACAATCCCAATCCAGAAGAAGCCAAAAATAAAGGCGTATATCCGATAGAATATTGTAAATATCCTCCTAATGCCGGCCCGATTGCCATACCAATTGGAACTGCTAAACTCATGTATCCAATTAATTCACCCCGTTGTTTAAGAGGCGATAAATCGACGACAAGGGCACTATATCCCGTCGTGAATGCAGCAATACTAATACCATGAAATGCTCGTATTGCCATTAAAGGATAAATTGACTGCGCGAAGATATAACCTAGCGGAGCAATTCCTCCTACCAACGTACCAATTAATACAACTAATTTACGACTTTTTCGATCGGCTAATTGTCCCAACCAAGTTCGCGACAGCAACAATCCAATCGCAAAACAACCCATCACTAAACCGACTTGCTGAGTCGTTCCTCCTATATCTTCAACGTATGCAGGTAAGGTGGGTAACAACGTTGTAATACTCGTCCAAAACAACAAACCCGTTGTAAATAAAACGAGCAGATTATATAATTTTTGAGGTTCTATATTTTGAAAAGTTTTAAAAGCACTCACATTTTTTTTGGGTAAAGGGTAAAGGGTAAAGGGGAAAAGGGAAATTTATTTTAGCGTTTCATTCTTCTTAAAAGCCACAGGCTTTCTTACTCGTTTTGAGGATACTTTTCCCATAACTTCGTGAGTTGTCGCAAACTCTGATATTCCCCATTGCCGAGAATTAAATGATCTAAGAGTGGAATACTTAAATACTGCGCTCCTTGTAATAGCTGTTCGGTTAATTGAATATCTGCGTCGCTTGGTTCTAAATTACCAGAAGGATGATTGTGAGCCACAATCAATTTAGTTGCGCCTTGTTTAATTACTTCGCGAAAAATTTCTCTGGGATGAACTAAGGTTTCTGTTGCCGTCCCGATAGTAACAACTTTCGTTCCGATGATGCGGTTTTTGACATCTAATAAAACTACCGCAAATCTTTCTTGTTGCTGCCACATTAGATCGAGACTAACAGCAGAAGCGGCGCTAGTAGGACTATCAACAATTACTCGTTCCATCGGTCGTATTTGAAACGCTCTCTTTCCGATCTCAACAGCGGCTAGAATAGTAGTAGCCTTAGCTGGCCCGATGCCAGGAATTGCCATCAACTCTTGGGGGCTGATTTCTCTTAACACATCGAGCGGTTCGCGCTTATGTTGGCTTAATTCTTGTAAGATATGTTGTCCTAATCCAACGGCTGAAAGTTTTCCTTTTCCTTGACCTGTAGCGAGTAAAATAGCTAGAAGTTCGGCATTTGATAGGGTTTTAGCACCCAGGCTGAGGAGTCGTTCGCGGGGTCGTTCGCTAGTAGGAATATCGGCAATTCTGAGACTATAGGTCATTTACTCTTAAATTAGGGCTTTAGATGGGTTTGGCAGCCTCAGATTCAATCTTAGGTTAAACAATTGCTCGATTTCTACAGTAAATTTCCCGATCGCAACTAGCACTGTTAAATTTTTTTACGTATAATCTCTTACTTAATAGAAAAATTGAGCGTTAGTTTCAGCGTAAGTAAAAATCTCTAGATCGATCGAGGAGGATGTTGATACAGATTGCTAAAATTTGGGAATAACTATATAGAGATTGCAGTCATCAGACGTAATGAAATTTCTAGTAGTCTCCGATAAAACAAATTTATAGGAATCTACCTGTCGATCGCCCCAGGGAGCAAATAGTTTTCATGGAAAATTCTGTGGCAACGATTAAATGTTCAAATCCAAATTGTCAGGCATCAAACCCCCTGACCGATAAATTCTGCCACAAATGTCGCACGCCATTAATCAAACGCTATTTATGGTCGCTTGGCGATTGGCTGAGTGCCTATCGGGTGGGAGAATTAATTGGCGATCGCTATCTATTAAAAACTCCTAAAATTGTCCTCGACACTCAACCGGGTTTACCGCCGCTAACGCCAGAAGAAGTTCCTGATGAGATCGTCCCCTATCTCAAACTTCTTCCCTATCGACTCCACATCCCCCTAGTTTACGGCTATCTTCCCTCTCCAGACGAGCAACTGGATCTCAATATTTGGTTTCTTGAATATGGCACTGTCCCAACCAATGAATCAGGCGAGTTAAAATATCCCGAATTGTTTCCCAAACTAACCGAGCTTTGGCAATCGGCAAGCGCTATGCGACAATTAAACTGGTTGTGGCAAATGGCTCGTCTGTGGGAACCATTCAATAGCAAAGGTGTAGCTTCTAGTTTGCTCGAACCGTCTTTATTAGGCATTAATGGTTCTTCTATCCAGTTACTAGAATTAAAATTCGATGAAGCTCGACCTAGTTTACAACAGTTAGGTCAGTTGTGGTCGCAATGGATAGATCTCGCCTCGCCACATCTAAGCGAGTATTTACAACACCTTTGTAAACATTTAGAACAAAGAAAAATCGAGCGAGTAGAACATTTGCTAACGCTTCTAGAAGAGGCGATCGCGCAAACGGATCGCGTCTATGAAAGAACTTATCAAATTTATACTCTCACAGATGCTGGCCCGACTCGCGACCACAACGAAGATGCTTGCTATCCAAATGAAGCCCAACTCGTAAAAATCGGCACTCAAGAAAAAGCTTTAGCGATTGTTTGCGATGGAATTGGCGGACAAGAAGGCGGTGAGATTGCTTCTGAACTTGCGATCGATACCTTGCGCGCAGAAATCGATCGCATCACTATACAAGAAGGAACTCAACCTCAACGCTATCTTGAGGAGATTGAATCGGCTATTTGCGCTACCAACGATCTAATTAGCAAGCGCAATGACAGCGAAAATCGTCAAGAAAGACAGCGCATGGGGACGACGTTGGTGATGAGTTTAGCTTGCGATCGCGAAATTTATCTCGCTCACATCGGAGATTCGCGCATCTATTGGATAACGCCGACGAGTTGCCAGCAAGCAACCGTTGACGACGATTTAGCCTCAAGAGAAGTACGATTGGGCTATCTACTCTATCGAGAAGCCATACAGTATCCTAATGCTGGGGCATTAGTACAAGCGTTGGGAATGAATTCTTCGTCTTCTCTGCACCCCACCGTACAACGCTTTATTTTAGATGAGGACTGCGTTTTCTTGCTTTGTTCCGATGGGTTGAGCGATTTCGATCGCGTCGAACAATATTGGGAAAGCGAACTCGTACCAATTGTGACTCAAACAAAAGATGTCACAGCCGCAGGCAAACGCTTGCTAGAAATTGCCAACCAAAGAAACGGTCACGATAATGTCACAATTGCTTTAGTTTACTGCCAAGTACGGCAAAAAGAAGGAATTGAAGCTACTGCGATCGTCTATCCCGAAATCGACATCAGCGAACCTCCATCTTCTACATTACCCCTATTAGATGAAGAAGAAATTAAAGAAGAGCCAGAAGAAACTGTTTTACTCCACGCACCTACAGAATTAATATCCGAACCAGAAGAAGTCCCTCGGAAATCCCCATTCTCGCCAGTCCTTCTATCTGTTGTCGCGCTTGGGGTGTTGGCATTGGGTGGAAGCTATTGGTTATGGCAAAAAAACACCCAATCTCAAGATAGCGATCCGCCAACGCTCTCTTCATTAGTCGAAGGAGACGCGATCGAAACTTTGACGCCAATTTCGCTCCAAAAAAGTCAAACCGAAGTCGAGCGCATCGCGCGAGTACCTGTGGGCAGTATTCTTAAAGTTGTATCCACCAATTCAAATTCGCTTGAATTTCAGACTTGTCAAATTTCTCAAAATGTGACTATTAATACAGCAGAAAACGATAGAACTGGAGCGATTGCTTTAGGACAACAAGGATGGATAAAACGCGAAACGCTAGCTTCATCGAGCTTTAAAAAATTAACTTCAGCCGAGGCAAACTGTTCGGTTGTCGAGTCTCCCCAACCCATCTTACCCCCAGCTTCAACAAAAGATTCAGAAAACAACTAAAAAAGCGATCGGTGTTTGAAAGCAGTCCTCAAGAAACAAGTTCGCCATTGCAAGAGGCAATAGTTCCTGTTCCCTAATTTTAAGTCGGAAAATTGAGTAAAAAGAAACTAAAAATAATGCTTAAGCACATTAATTACTTTTTTTCAAGATGGTTACTAAATTTGGAAATTAAGATTCAAAATTTAGAATTCATAGGAGACTGTGTAACAATATCTCTCATAGCCAAATCACTACAAAATCGGTAATGTCTGTCAGGGAACCTCCCTGCCTCAGTCTGGCGATCGCTCGTTTGACCGCAGCAGGAACTGAAAACTTTGCTACTTGGGTCATACAATCTCCTCTACCAGGAGGTTACGTTCACTATGATACGATTTGGTCAAAAACATTAACGCAAAAGTGGCTCGCTTGGCAAGAAATGTTTTCGCTACAAAGCGAACCCTACATTCCTGTCGCTCATAAAAATGGCATTAATTCTCTTGAGCCGCTCAACTTACCAATTTCGAGTCCCAAAGAGAACTACGGAGGAAGACTGATGCAGGAATGGGGCATCAGTCTATGGCAATGGGTTTTCGACGAGTCAATTCGTCAAAGCTTTGCCCAAAGCCGAGGAGTGGCGATGGGACAAAATAAACCCCTGCGGCTGCGCTTAGAAATTCGCGATCCCAATTTAATTCCCCTACCGTGGGAAATTATGCAGCCAGAGGTTGGCAAACAATCGATTTCCCTCGATCCGCAAATTTTATTCAGTCGCACGACTAGTAATGTCGATCCGCTAGCGCCTCAACAGTCTGGGGACTCGCTCAATATTTTGTTAGTACTCGGACAAGAAGAAAGCCTGCCAAACCAGCGTCAAATCTCGTCAGACGCGAGAAGCAGCAGTGCGGGTGCTTTGCAACTTGAAACCGAGGTGGCAGCTTTGGTTGAGGCGATCGAAGAGGGAGCTAGGACGGCTGCGGCAATGCAGTCTTCAGCTTTTCGCGTTTCTGCTAGCATTCGGACGCTCGTACAGCCTACGCCAGCGCAATTGATTAATTCTCTAGATACGGGAATGTATAACGTTCTCTTTTATGCCGGACATGGCGTACCCGCTCCCGATGGCGGTTTGTTATTTTTGGGAACGAACTCTATTATAAATGGGACGGAGCTAGCGCAAGTTCTCGTCAGAAATAGGGTTATTTTAGCGGTATTTAACGCTTGTTGGGGAGCGCAACCCGTTCTGATGGGACAACAGACAATCGAGCGCAGCAGTTTGGCAGAAGTTTTAATTCATCACGGCGTTCCCGCCGTATTGGGAATGCGAGATTCGATCGCCGATGGGGAAGCTTTAAGCTTTATTGGAGCATTTACAAAAGCACTCGCACAACGAATGCCAATCGATCGCGCCGTCCAAGTCGCTAGGCAGCAATTGTTGACTCTCTACAAGTTCAATCAACCTGCTTGGACGTTGCCAATTCTTTATATGCACCCTCAATATGATGGGGAACTCATTCGCTCGATAGAAGAAGGAATTACGCAACTTCCAACGACGATACCGAGTCTCGATCGCGAAGATATTCCCGTCGCTTATCTTCGTTCTCTAGAAGGTAACGATAAAATTTGGCGGATTTATGGCGGCGTGATGCGAGTCGGTCGCCATCCAGAAAACGATTTAGTGCTTCAAGAAAGATGGGTCGGTCGCCGACACGCTGAAATCATTTGTCGCGAAACCTCTTCTGTGCCAGAGCGTCATTATACTTATTTTCTTAAAGACTTTTCTCGTTTTGGGACGTTAGTTTGTTCTGATGGCGAATGGCAAAAAATTCATCACCAGGAAGTTCCTTTAGCCTCTGGCGTACAGTTGAAGTTTGGCAGCCCTTACGGTCAGGTTCTCGAATTTGCGATCGAAAAGTCGTGAAGAATTGGTAGTTATGTTTTGTTGCTAGAGATAGTTAGCAATTTATTTAGCAAGCGCGCTTGTGTTGTTTGCAATAACCTGAGTTCGTACTGCTTACCCATCGAGATAAAGTGTTATATTCAGCAAGGGCGATCGCGAATATCTATCTTCAATGTCGCGAGAGGACTCCCGCTACACCGGAGGTTAGCGGTGAGATGAATCGCGACCAATAAATAAACCGACCGCAGGGAGACATCTACACAGTTGAAATAGCGTGTAGACAATAGTAATATAGAAACAGTCAAGGGTCGGAAAATCATGCTGACTTGTAATTATCAGTTCAAGTTAAAACCAAATAGAAGGCAAGTTATTGAGATAGAAAATTATCTCAGAGCTTGTCGTAAAGTTTGGAATTATGCTTTAGCCGAACGTAAAGATTGGAGTAATTCACGCAAGAATTATCTTGACAGATGTTCTCTAGAGAGGGAATACATTATCCCGTCTGATACTCCTTATCCAAGTTATAAATTACAAGCAGCAGCTTTAACAGAAGCTCGAAAAGTCTACACTGATTTAAAGGACATAAATGCCCAAGTGCTTCAACAAGTCCTGCGTGAACTCGACCGTGCATTTGTTGAAATGAAATCTCTAAATAAAGGATTTCCGAGATTTAAGAATAGATACAGAATGAGGTCTTTTGTTTTTCCTCAGTTTAAAACTAATCCAATCGGAGGTAACTTCATTAGACTACCAAAAATTGGTTCGGTAAGAATGAGGTTATCAAGACCAATCCCAGAAGCATTTATTCTTAAGGTGGCTAGGGTTATTAGAAAAGCTTCGGGGTATTTTATTAATCTCTGTTTTCAAGCAGACGTTAATGTACCAGACCCTTTCCCTCATGGTAATCCATTAGGAATAGATATTGGACTTGATTATTTTGCTGCTACTTCTAATAATGAACTGATTAGAAGACCTAGATTTTTTAAGTCTCTTCATCGTAAGCTGAAATTGCTACAAAGAAGATTAAAAAATAAACAACTAGGTTCTAATAATCGTCATAAATTAAATAGAAGAATAGCTTTATTACATCAAACAATCTCAGAGACAAGAAAAGACTTTCATTACAAGCTAGCGCATTATCTTTGTGACGGTAATGGCATGATATTTGTTGAGGATATTGACTTTAAATCTTGGTCAAGAAATATGTTTTGTAAACATAATCTAGACGCTGGTTTTGGTCAGTTCTTCCAGATATTGTCTCATGTTTGCTGGAAACGAGATGTTTATTTTGCCAAGGTAGATAAAAATTATACTTCGCAAATATGTCCTAATTGTGAAGTACATACAGGCAAAAAGAAATTAAATGAAAGAATACATACTTGTCCTGAATGTGGCTTTAGTTGTAATCGAGATTTTGCAGCTAGCTTAGTAATAAGAAATCGCGGATTAAATGCGGTCGGACAGCCCGTATTTCAAAACGCTTGCGGAGAGGATAGGAACGGGGATTAATAGTAATATTAGTCTAGTTAAGACTCTGTGAACCAAGAATCCCACGGTGCAACGTTAGTTCACCGTTGGGAGTGTCAAAAATATAAATTTGTTGGGTTTCGTTGTCTCAACTTCCAACTTTTTATTCAACATCCCACCATCCAAAAGCAGGCCCGACAAAACGAATCGTCACCCAAACAGCCGCCATAGCTCCAATGCCAATCCAAGCACCTCTAGTTGTTACTTTGTAGAATTGGTCTGCTTGGGTTTTGGTAATTGGCAACCAAGGCAGAATTTTTTCTTCTTGACCGTATTTTTCGCCTAATGCAGCTTTACGACGCTTAGAGTCACCCATAACCTATTGCTCGAATAGATCGATCTCAGTCTATTTCAATTCTCAATTTTATCACGCGCATTCTGCTCCTTGCCAAAGAAATGTTGTTTCACTACGTCCAAGCGAGAACAGTGCCAATAGTCGATGTGAGAGATAATTAACTCTTGCTCGTTAAGTTTGAGTTCGCTTCTACCAGGAATAGCGATGCGAGGTTGCCAAGGAAGGGGAGTAGTCCAGTTGAGCGTCCATTCGAGATGAATAGTATCTTTTTCTCGTCGAATGTCGTGAAGATCCATTTTGACATTTTGAAAGAAAGTTTTTATGAAACCAATCATTGCTTTGTAGCGATTGATGCCTCGAAATTTATTAAGTGGATCTTTAAAATAGACATTTTCGGCGTAGAGATCGTAAGTTTGATCGACAGGAAATCGCTGATAATCGTCTTTAAGAATTTCGATAACATCCATAGGTTTTAACTTTCTTGCAGTAGGGTTGGAGGGGAATTAAATGGCGGATTTTTTAAATAAGTAACTTGGGTTGGATAGGCAAACTCAACCGCTCGCTTTTCAAACTCTTGCTTGAGTCTTAAATTGATATGTTGTTGGGTATCCATATACTCGTTATAGTCGCTGGTATTGACGAAATAGACAACTTGAAAATCTAGGCTAAAATCGCCATAAGCAGAAAAGTGAGCGCGATCGAAGGTAATATTCTTTCTTTCTTCTATAATCTTTTTAACAAGATTGGGAATCTCTTTGAGAACTTCAAGAGGTGTATCGTAATCTAGCCCGATTTGAAATTCGACTCGTCGCCGTTGCATTCTTTTAAAATTACGAATGCGCGAACCTGTTAAGTCTGTATTTGCCAAAATTAATTCTTCGCCGCTGATACTTTTCATTCGAGTAGTTTTGATACCAACGTGTTCGACCGATCCGGCAAACTCACCAATAACGATAAAATCTCCAATTTCAAAAGGACGGTCTAATAAAATAGCAAAATAGCTAAATAAGTCTTGTAAAACGCCTT